>NZ_JBHSLC010000108.1:0-1153 GCF_042657465.1 Azospirillum himalayense
CCGCCGCCGAAGCGGTCACCGTGCCAAGCGCCGTCGCCCCCTCGTACAGCACCACAACGCCCGCCTCGGTCACACTCCCGGTGATCACCGGAGTGGCCACGCTGGTCAGCGTGTCCGCGGTCGAGCCCGTGTTCGAGGCGGTGGACAGGGCAAGGCTGGTCAGCGGCGAAGCGCTGGTGTCGATGGTCACGGTCAGAGCGGAGGAGACAACCGACGTGTTGCCCGCCGCGTCGGTCACCGTGGCGGTCAGCGTGTGCGCGCCGTCGCTCAGCGAGGCCGCGGTGAGGCTCCAGGCGCCCGCCGCCGAAGCGGTCACCGTGCCAAGCGCCGTCGCCCCCTCGTACAGCACCACAACGCCCGCCTCGGTCACACTCCCGGTGATCACCGGAGTGGTCACACTGGTCAGTGTGTCAACCGTGGACCCGCTGTTCGACAAAGCCGCCAATGCCAAGCCGGTCGGCGACGAAGCGCCGGTGTCGATGGTCACAGTCAGAGCGGAGGAGACAACCGACGTGTTGCCCGCCGCGTCGGTCACCGTGGCGGTCAGCGTGTGCGCGCCGTCGCTCAGCGAGGCCGCGGTGAGGCTCCAGGCGCCCGCCGCCGAAGCGGTCACCGTGCCAAGCGCCGTCGCCCCCTCGTACAGCACCACAACGCCCGCCTCGGTCACACTCCCGGTGATCACCGGAGTGGTCACACTGGTCAGTGTGTCAACCGTGGACCCGCTGTTCGACAAAGCCGCCAATGCCAAGCCGGTCGGCGACGAAGCACTGGTGTCGATGGTCACGGTCAGAGCGGAGGAGACAACCGACGTGTTGCCCGCCGCGTCGGTCACCGTGGCGGTCAGCGTGTGCGCGCCGTCGCTCAGCGAGGCCGCGGTGAGGCTCCAGGCGCCCGCCGCCGAAGCGGTCACCGTGCCAAGCGCCGTCGCCCCCTCGTACAGCACCACAACGCCCGCCTCGGCCACACTCCCGGTGATCACCGGAGTGGCCACACTGGTCAGCGTGTCAACCGTGGACCCGCTGTTCGACAAAGCCGCCAATGCCAAACCGGTCGGCGGCGAAGCGCTGGTGTCGATGGTCACGGTCAGAGCGGAGGAGACAACCGACGTGTTGCCCGCCGCGTCGGTCACCGTGGCGGTCAGCGTGTGCGCGCC
>NZ_JBHSLC010000108.1:1281-28654 GCF_042657465.1 Azospirillum himalayense
GAGCGCGGTGGATGCAGACGACGTGTTGCCCGCCGCGTCGGTCACCGTGGCGGTCAGCGTGTGCGCGCCGTCGCTCAGCGAGGCCGCGGTGAGGCTCCAGGCGCCCGCCGCCGAAGCGGTCACCGTGCCAAGCGCCGTCGCCCCCTCGTACAGCACCACAACGCCCGCCTCGGTCACACTCCCGGTGATCACCGGAGTGGTCACGCTGGTCAGCGTGTCCGCGGTCGAGCCCGTGTTCGAGGCTGTGGACAGGGCAAGGCTGGTCGGCGGCGAAGCGCCGGTGTCGATGGTCACCAGGAGGGAGCCTGAGGCCCCGCTCTCGACGCCGGATGTGATCACCTTGGCCGTCAGCGTCCACACCCCGTCGGCAAGCGCCGTGCTGGGAACCACCGACCAGGAACCGGAGCCGCTGGTCGTCCCCGTCCCGATCTCGACACCGTTTCCGTAGAGATGAACGACGCTGCCGGCATCGGCCGTCCCCGTCAGCGTGGGTTGAGATGCATTTGTCACCGCGTCGCCGGACACGCCGCTGTCCGACACTGGGATGAGCACCGGTGCGGACGGGCTGGCCGAAATCACAATCAGCGTATCGGTACCGTTGAGCGTCAATGTCTGGAACGGCGTATAGACGGTCTCGATACCGGAAACAAAGAGCGTCCCCTGGTTGGCGACCGGGGAGAAGGTCACCGCGTCGGTGCCGACGCCGCCGATCAACGTCTCCACGCCAACCACTGCGAGCGTGTTGCCCGCGCCGTCACCGAGCGTCACGATGTCAAGGTCGACGCCGCCGGTCAGCGTTTCGACGCCGCTCACCAGCAGCGTGTTGCCGCCGCTGCCCAGCGTCACCACGTCGGTGCCGATACCGCCGGCCAGCGTCTCGACACCGCTCACCAGCAGCGTGTTGCCGCTGCTGCCCAGTTCCAACATGTCGGTACCGATGCCGCCGGTCACCGTCTCGACACCGTCCACCAGCAGCGTGTTCCCGAAGGAGCCCAGCGTCACCACGTCGGTGCCGGAATTGCCGATCAGCGTTTCCGCCCGCCACACCGTGAGCGTGTTGCCCGCGCTGTCGCCGAGCATCACGATGTCGAGGCCGGAGCCGCCGTTGATCGTTTCGACACCGCTCACGGTCATCACGTTGCTGCCGGTGGCGAGCGTCAGCACGTCGTTGCCCAAACCGCCGGTCAGCGTCTCCAGAAACCGGACCAGCAACGTGTTGCCGTCGCTGGCCAGCGTCACCACATCGTCGCCGGAACCGCCGAACAGCGTCTCGACGCGCGACACCTCGATGGTGTTGCCGCCGCTGTCCAGCGTCACGATGTCAGTTGCAACGCCGCCGGTCAGCGTCTCGATGCCGCTCACCAGAATGGTGTTGCCGAGAGTCCCGCCAAACGTCACCACGTCGGTTCCAACGCCGCCGGTCAGCGTATCCAGCCGCGCCACCTGGATGGTGGTGCCCGCGCTGTCGCCGAGCGTCACGGCGTCCTTGCCGCTGTTGCCGTTCAGCGTCTCGATGCCGCTCACCAGAGCGGTCACGCCGCTGGCGCTGATCGTCACCACGTCGGTGCCGGAACCACCGATCAACGTTTCCAGAGCGGACACCAGCATGGTGTTGCCGGTGCTGCCCAGCGTCACAACGTCGGTGCCGCTGGCGCCGATCAACGATTCCAGAAAGGACACCGTCAACGTGTTCCCACCGGTGAGCAGCGTCACCGCGTCGGTGCCGGAACCGCCGGTCACCGTCTCGATGCCGCTCACCCTCAGCGTGTTTCCCCCGGTGCCAAGTGTCACGACGTCGATGCCGGAGCCGCCGATGAGCGTCTCCGTGAGCCGGACCGTCAGCGTGTTGCCGTCGCTGTCCAACCTCACCATGTCGGTGCCGGAACCGCCGGTCAGCGTCTCGACGCCGGTCACCCACAGCGTGTTGCCGCCGGTACCCAGCGTCACGGTGTCGGTCCCGGAACCGCCGACGATGCTCTCCAGCAATCGGACCGTCAGCGTGTTGCCGTAGCTGTCCAACGTCACCACGTCTGCGTCGGAACCGCCCACCAGCGATTCGACGCCGGTCACCCATAGCGTGTTGCCGCCGCTGCCCAGCGTCACGGTGTCGGTCCCGGAGCCGCCGACGATGCTCTCCAGCAATCGGACCGTCAGTGCATTGCCACCGATGCCCAGCGTCACGATATCGGTGCCGGAGCCACCGAAGAGGCTCTCCAGCAACCGGACCGTCACCGTGTTGCCGCCGCTGCCCAGCGTCACCACGTCGGTGCCGACGGCGCCAGTCAGCGTTTCGATGCCCTCCGCCAGCAGGGTGTTGCCGCCGCTGGCGAACGTCACCACGTCGGTGCCGATGCCGCCGGTCAGCGTCTCCAGACGGAGCACCGTCAGCGTGTTGCCCGCGCTGTTCCCCAGCGTCACCACGTCGATGCCGATGCCGCCGGTCAGCGATTCGACGCCGTCCACCAGCATCGTGTTCCCGAGGGAGCCCAGCATCACCACGTCGGTGCCGATACCACCGGTCAGCGTCTCGACGCCGCCCACCAGCATCGTGTTCCCGAAGGAGCCCAGCGTCACAGCGTCAGTGCCCGTACCGCCGTTCAGCGTCTCGACCCGGCTCACCAGCAGCGTGTTGCCGGCGCTGCCCAGCGTCACAACGTCGGTGGCGGTGCTGCCGGTCAGCATTTCAATCCCGGTGACGAGGAAGGTCGCTCCGACGTTGACCAGCGACACCACGTCGGTGCCGGTGCCGCCGGTCAACGTGTTGATCTGCGACAGCGCGATCGTGTTGCCGCCATTGCCGAGGGTCACGGACACCGGGGCGACGTTGCGGAAATACTCCAACTCGCCACCGTCGACGCCGATCACCAGATCGCGGTCGCCATCGCCGTCGAGATCACCCAGGGTCGGCCGCGGATACGCCCCGGGACCGGGATTCCCGTAGGGATTCGTGGCGAACAACGAAAAGGCCGGCGCCGCCGTCGTGCCGATGTTGACGTAGACGGTGCTCTTGGTGATGAGGTCGACGAGACCGTCCCCGTTGATGTCCGCCAGCGCGGGCGACGCGTAGCCATCAAGGTCGCGGGGCAGGCCGAAGGGATTGGTCCCTTCCAGCGAGAAAGCTGGCGCCTGCGCCGAGCCGTTGTTGCGGTAAAGGAAGATGTTCCCGTCAGCATTGCCGATCAGCAGGTCGAGATCGCCGTCATCGTCCATATCGGCGAAGCCCGGCGCCCCGTAACTGCCGGCGTTCTGGATGCCGAACAGGCCGGTGCCTTCCAGCGAGAAGGCCGGTGCCAGCGTCGTCCCGGTGTTCCGGAAGAACAGGGTGGTGCCGGCGTGATTGCCGACGAACAGATCGAGATCGCCGTCGCCGTCGATGTCCACCAGGCCGGGGAGCGCACCGCCCGCGCTGACGTTGGTGATGCCGAAGGGATTGGTGCTCTCCAGCGTGAATGTCGGCGACAGCGTCGTCCCGGTGTTCCGGAAGAAGACCGTGTTTCCGTCCGCGTTGCCGACCAAGAGATCGAGATCGCCGTCACCGTCAAGGTCGGCCAACACCGGAGCCGCCTCGCTTCCGATGTCGGAGAGGCCGAAGCTGTTGGTGCCGATCATTGTGAAGGTTGGATTCGCCACGGTCTTTCAGCCCTCACGCAACGCGGCCGGCACGGACACCGGTCTTGATTCGATCAATGAACTATCAAGAGCTAATTAATGGTATATAAGACGCTCCCTAAGCGCGTTACCGGATAGTAACAATCGGCTATGCCCGCGTGAATCCTTACATATCGAATAGTTTCTTTTTGAACGCGAGAGCACGCATACATCAGCCGCGTTGGAATGCGGTGCACGGAGAGATGTCGCCGCGCAATTGAACTCGAAACCAAAGGTTATCAAGTCAACGGAGAGCTCACGCCTAAATAAGAACATAACAGGAACATTTTGATGATTTGCCGGCTGAACGGGCCGTGCCATCTGAAGTGGCGTTCGGAGAGCGAGCAGGCTTTCGAAGAGCCCGTCCGATCACGGATGTGTGTGTAAATACCATCGGGGCACGCAATGGCCGCGACTCGGACTCCATCGGGAACAGCGAGGCCTTCAGGGATTGGACGCGTCGGCATGCCCCGGTCGGACAACCGCGGCCGGCAGAGGTCGGCGCGCCCAGACCGTTTGAAGGCGTCACGGCCATGCGGGCGAGCATGGGAAGGGGTTGGTCCGGCCGCGTCACACGCAGCAGCCGGCTTTCCCCGTCGCTGTCCAGGACGCGGCTGCCGGAACCGGTTTCCATCAGACGATCGACACAAAGTTCCATGGATCGGCCCCTCTCCCTCGGCGCCCATGGTAGCGGCATTCCGCCGCCGAGGGGGACTCCGCCGACTGTTTGCTCGCCCTTGACCGGCCACCAGCCTCACTTAGCTTTGCTTGCGGCCCGATCGGTGCAGGCATCCCGCCAGCGACGGTCCGCCACTCCAGGGCCGGCTGCAGGAGAGCGCCATGGTCGACGCCATCATCATCGGAGCCGGCCAGGCCGGGCCGCCGCTCGCCGAGCGCCTCACCGCCGCCGGCATGATCGTCGCGGTCGTCGAACGCAAGCTGTTCGGCGGCACCTGCGTGAACACCGGCTGCACTCCGACCAAGACGCTGGTCGCCAGCGCCCGCGTGGCCCGCGTGGCCCAACGGGCCGCCGAGTACGGCGTGGTGCTGGACGGCCCGGTGCGCGTCGACATGGCCAAGGTCAAGGCGCGCAAGGACGCCGTCTCCGCCCGGTCGCGCCAGAACGTCGAACGCTGGCTGCGTGGCATGCCCGGCTGCCGGGTGCTGCAGGGCCATGCCCGCTTCGAATCCCCCAACAGCGTGCGCGTCGGCGACGAGGTGCTGACGGCGGAGCGCATCTTCATCAATGTCGGCGCCCGCGCCGCGGTGCCCGACATGCCGGGGGTGCGCGACGTCGGCGTCCTGACCAGCGGCACGATCCTCGACCTCGACCAAGTGCCCCGGCATCTGGTGGTGGTCGGCGGCAGCTACATCGGTCTGGAATTCGCGCAGATGTACCGCCGTTTCGGCGCCGGGGTGACCGTCGTGGAGAAGGGCGACCGGCTGATCGCGCGCGAGGACCCCAACGTTTCCGCCGCGATCCGGGACCTTCTGGAGGCGGAGGGGGTGACGGTCCGCCTGTCGGCCGACTGCATCCGCTTCGCCCCCCACGACGACGGCGTGGAGGTGTGCGTGACCTGCGCCTCCGGCGCGCCCTCGGTGGTGGGAAGCCACGCGCTGCTCGCGGTGGGGCGCGTGCCCAACACCGACGACCTTGGCCTCGACCGGGCCGGGGTGGCGACCGACGCCCGCGGCCACATCACGGTGGACGGCACGCTGCGCACCAACGTGCCGGGCATTTGGGCGATGGGCGACTGCAACGGGCGCGGCGCCTTTACCCACACCGCTTACAACGACTTCGAGATCGTCGCGGCGAATCTGCTCGACGGCGACCGGCGCAGCGTGGACGACCGCATCCAGGCCTACGCGCTCTACACCGACCCGCCGCTCGCCCGCGTCGGCATGACCGACGAGGCGGTCCGCCGCTCCGGCCGGCGCGCGCTGGTCGGCATGCGGCCGATGACGCGCGTCGGGCGCGCGGTCGAAAAGGGCGAGACGCAGGGCTTCATGCGGATCGTCGTCGACGCCGACAGCCGGGAGATCCTGGGCGCCGCCATCCTCGGCCCCGGCGGCGACGAGGCCATCCACGGCGTGCTGGACCTCATGTACGCCAGGGCGCCCTACCCCACCCTGCAGCGCGCCGTCCACATCCACCCCACCGTGGCCGAGCTGTTGCCGACCCTGCTGGGCGAACTGACGCCATTGGAATAGCGGCCCGGCGGTGGCGCAGGACAGTCCTGCGTTCAGACGATGGCAAAGCTCCTTGACCGCCACCCCACCCGGCGTATTTTAGATCAT
Organism: Azospirillum himalayense; assembly: GCF_042657465.1. NCBI lineage: Bacteria > Pseudomonadati > Pseudomonadota > Alphaproteobacteria > Rhodospirillales > Azospirillaceae > Azospirillum > Azospirillum himalayense. The sequence goes on from NZ_JBHSLC010000108.1 coordinate 7,228, forward strand.
ATGATCTAAAACAGCGGTTCGGAAGGCGGGACCCATGGCTCGGCCGCGGAAGTTCGAAGAGACGGCGGTGCTGGACGCGGCGGTGGACCGCTTCTGGACCCAAGGGTACGAGGCGACCTCCACCCGCGAGCTGGCGGACAGCATGCACATGACGCTCGCCAGCATGCACAACGCCTTCGGCGACAAGCGGGCGCTGTTCCGCCGCGCCCTGGAGCATTATCTGGACGGCTCGCTGCGCGCCCGCATCGCCCGTCACGAGGCGGCGGCATCGCCGGCCGTCGCCATTGCCAGCTTCCTGCGCGAAAGCATCGAGCGATCGCTCGGCGACGGGTGCCGGCGCGGCTGCCTGCTGGTGAATTCCGCGCTGGAGGTCACGCCGGACGACCCCGACATGCGCGATTTCCTGAACGCGGAATTGACGACCATCGAAGACTTCTTCCGTCGCTGCCTCATCAAGGGGCGGCGAAGCGGCGAAATCCCGACCGGCATCCCCGATGACGACGCGGCCCGCCTGCTCTTCTCCTGCCTGCTGGGCATCCGCGTCCTGGCCCGCATCCGCCCGGACCGTGATCTGCTGGAGGGGGCAGCACGTGCCGCCCTGGCCAGTCTGGGGCTGCCGCCGATGCCGGACTCCTGACCGCCGCGCCGCGGATCACCCCATTCCCATTCCTCCCGGTCAACGGGCGGCCCGCCGCGGCGGAGCCGCGACAGGAACGCACGCCCATGAACAGAATATCCGCAACCGCGGCGATGGACCGCCTCGACGGCGCCGCCTGGATGGCGACGCTCGCCGGCATGGCGGGTAGCCTCGTCGCCATCGGGCTCGCGCGTTTCGCCTACACGCCGCTGGTCCCGTCGCTGATCGAGGCGCATTGGTTCTCCGCCGCCGACGCGGTGACGCTGGGGGCGGCGAACTTCGCCGGCTATCTGGCGGGCGCCCTGCTCGGCCGGCCGCTGGCCAGCCTGCTGCCCAACCGGGCCTTGCTGCGGACGCTGATGCTGACGGCCTCCCTCGCCTTCATCGCCTGCGCCTATCCGCTCTCGCTCGGCTGGTTCTTCGGCTGGCGCTTCGTCTCGGGTCTGGCCGGAGGGGCCATCATGGTCCTGGTCGCGACCAGCATCCTGCCCCACATCCCGGCGTCGCGGCGCGGCTTCGTCAGCGGCGTGATCTTCCTCGGCATCGGGCTGGGGATCGCGGCCTCCGGCACGGCCGTGCCGGCGCTGATGCGGTTGGGGTTGCACGAGACATGGCTGGGGCTTGGCGGGCTGTCGCTGCTGCTGACCGCCCTGTCCTGGTTCGGCTGGCCGCCGTCGGCGCCGCCGCAGGCGATCACCGCCCTGCCGGTGGAGCATGCCCCGCGGCACGAAGGGCGGGTCCTCCGCTCGCTCTACGCCGAATACGCGCTGAACGCGCTGGGGTTGGTGCCGGTCATGCTGCTGCTGGTCGATTATGTGGCCCGCGGCCTGAACCGGGGCGCGGACATCGGCGCCCTCTGCTGGGTCCTGTACGGTGTGGCATCGGTGGCGGGGCCGGTCGCCGCCGGATCGATGGCCGACCGGATCGGCTATGCCGCAGCCTACCGCATCGCGCTGCTGCTTCAGGCGTTCGCCGTGGCCGCTCTGGCGAGCAGCGGCCATCCGCTGGTGGTCGGGATTGCGACGGTCGTCCTCGGCGCCCTGACGCCGGGCGTGGTTCCCCTGGTGCTCGGACGCATCCATGAACTGCTGCCGCGCAGCCCGTCGGAGCAGCGCGCCGCCTGGAGCCGGGCCACCACCGCTTTCGCCCTGTTCCAGGCGCTGGGCGGCTACGGCTATTCCTCACTCTTCGCCCACAGCGGGGGGAACTACGCCGCGGTCTTCCTATGTGGCGTCATCGCCCTGATGTTGGCACTGGGGACCGACATCGTCGCCAACGCCCGGCGGCTCCACCGGCGGGCAGAGGGATGAACCTGGGCGGTTGGCATTGGTGAAACGGCCAAGCGTCCGTGCTTTCGGGGGGCGGCGGTCAGGACCGGGGCCGCCCCGGGATCACTGGGGATCATAAGGGGGCCAAATCCCGTCGTGTCGGGTCGGGCCGATGGAAACCGCCGGCGTTGCGGTTCAGCATGGTCGCGATGAAGGAGCTGTTGGAAAATGGCGACCCGGTCGGCATGGCAGAGGGACATGGGCAGAGGGTCATGGGCAGAGGGTCATGGAAATCGGAGAAGATCTCCGCCTCCACGATCGGCTCGCCGAGGTCGCGGCCAGCGTCGGGGGCGTGTTCCAAAACCAGCGCCTTCAGCAAGAGATGCCGCCCGAAGACCTCAGCGTCAGCGTCCGGGAACCAGAGGTGCCGGCCAACCCCGGCGGCTGCAACGCTGTTGAGCGCCCGCCGATGGGGTGAGGCACCACCAGGACGGCCCCGGCTGGTGGAAGCGGCCCGACAACAGGCTGGAGATCGTCTCGCTGCCGGACAGGGGCGGAAAGGGCGAGGATGAGGGGTTTGCTCGACACAACCGTGATCATCGGGGGGCCATGGAGCGTACGGTGCTCCCATCCTCGCCATGGCTGGGGAATTGGCGCTGGATGCGCCTTCCTGACCGCATGCCCTTGTTCCCGGCGGCCAGGCTGTTCCGCACGACGCGCCGGAACGACCGGGACGGGGTGATGCCCAGGATCGCCGCCCATTCCCCGCAAGAACATCGACGGGCTGCTGCGGGTCTGGCTGCGCAGCACGCGGCGCACGGACGACGCGGTGCTCATCCTGAAGCTGGGCAAGGGAAACAGCCCCACCTTCGCCGCGGAACTCGGCGAGCTGGTCCGGCGGACGGAGGCCGCCATCGGGAAACGGATGGCCGACGCGGCGCCGGTCGTGCTGATCAACCAACTCCTGTCGGACGCCGACATGGCGGGGCTGTGCGAGCGGCAACCCATTACTGGAGCATGTCGCATGGCGAGGGCTGGGACCTTCCCCTTTCCAAGGCCGGAGCCATGGGTTTGAGCCTGATCGCACCGAGCCATTCGGCCTATGTGGATTACCTTGATGATCGGGTGGCCCGCCTGATCCCGGCCGCCGTCCGCCCCGCGCGCCTGCCCTACAGCGAGCAGCACTACGCGCCGTTCCACGGGCTCGACTGGTGGGACCCGGACGAGGACGCCGCGGCCAGCATCCTGAGCGCCATCATCCGCGGCAACGACGACAGCCACCCGTCGGCCCGCGATCATCTGGTGCAAGGCTTCACCTGGGCCCGAGCGGTGGAGCGGCTGCCGACCATCCTCGACGACGCGGGCCTGCGCTGATAGGGAACCCGGTCGAAACGGTGGTGGTGCAGAGCTTCGCCGCCGCCCCGGCCCATCATCAGACCGGCCGGCTCGACACCGCCAAGTCCGGCTACCGGACGATCCGGCAGATTTTGGCGCACAAATCGGGGTAAGAGAGGATTTTATACGGACGGCAGCGTTCTTTATCACTGTTGGGGCGGGCAAGCACGGCTGTGGCACAGCTGGCTAACTGCGTGATTGGGACGATGAGCACCCGTGGTGGATTCGGAGCCCGCAGGGATAATCTCAACGGCCGCTGTCATGCCCGCCGCGAGTTCGACCCCGGAGGGCACCCGATCGATATGGATGCGGACCGGGATGCGTTGGGCAAGTCTCACCCAGGAAAACGTCGCCGCCACATTCGGCAGCCCGAGATGACCCGGCGTGTCGTTGCTGTTCTCGATACCGCGGCCGATGCTTTCGACATGGCCCGATATTGGCTGATCAAAGCCCATCAGCATGATCACCGCCGGGCTGCCGACGCGGATGTGTCGGATCTTCGTTTCTTCGAAATAGCCGGTGATCCAGAAACTGGCTGCGTCGAGAACAGCGACCTTCGTCACGCCGGCCGTGGCATAGTCACCGGGCCGCAGCCTCAGGTTGGTGACATAACCATCGACCGGCGAGCGGATGGTGGAGCGCGCGAGGTTGAGTTTGGCGAGATCGAGAGCCGACACCGCCGCCAGATAGGCGGCCCCTGCCACCGTGGCCGCTCCACCGGACTGCTGCACGGCCTCCTGGGACACGACGTCCCGCAGCTGGCTGCGTCGCTGCGCCGTCGCTTGCCGAACGAGCATGTCCTGCCGTTTGGCTTCGACGTCGGCCTCCGCCTGTGCCACGACAAGCCGGAGCCGCTCAGGGTCGATCGCGTAGAGAATGTCGCCCCGATGGACGTACTGATTATCGACAACGGATACGGCGCTTACCGTGCCGGAGACTTCCGGCGCGATCTGCACGACATCCACGCTCACGCGCCCGTCTCGGGTCCAGGGCGTCCGCTCGTAACGGCTCCACGCCTCCAACGCGACGAATGCGGAGGCAACCACGAGGCAAAGAGTCAGGGCATAGCGGCCGAGAAGGGACAGAACAGACGTCATGGCAATGTTCCAACCGAGGGCAGGCACTGCACGAGCAGACCGTAGATGAGGACGAAGATGGCTGGCTCGACGAGCGGCCGATAAGCCAACAGGCGGTGGATGCCGGTGGTGGCGAGGACGCGGACCACCGCCATGGTGGCGCCCAGGGCGGCGAACGCGTGCACCACCAGACCGGGGATGAGGACGCCCCCGACGCTGAGGTCAACGATCATGTGCTGTGTTTTCCCTTCACCGTTTCACCGGAACCGAGCGCGAATCGAAGGTCGATGAGCAGGTCGAGCATCCGCAAACGGTCTTTGATCGAGCTGCCGGCGATCAGTGCCGTCAGCGCCTCGATGCGCCGGACGAGGTCGGTGTGATCGACAGGGCCGGTCCGACTCCTGGCACCGAAGCGTGCGGCGACCGCCAGAAGCAGTTCTCTCGCTTTGTCGCCGACCTCGCCCTCGATCCGTGGGATCGTCTTGCGGAGCTGGCCCGCGGTGTGACCAACGCGAAGATGGTGCAGCGTATCGTCAAGGACGTCCGAGTAGGCTTTCCCGGACGCCCGCAATCTTGGAAGCAGCAGCGCCGTCCGATCGATCATGAGGCTCGTCCAGTGTGCCTCGTTGGGCGCGGCACCCCGGGCTCGACGTCCGACGTCCCGCCGACTTACGTGAAGCAGCCGGTTGATCGCCGTGTCGACCGGCACGGTCTGGAACAGGGACATGCTGACCGCCGCAAATCCGACCGCCGCGAAGAGCGCGATCACCATGTTGAGGGAGGCCGCGAAATCGCCGGTGTAGGTGGGGCCCAGACCCGAGAGGATCGGAATTGTGAGGGTGATCCCAAGCGCCCGGAAGGTCGTCGGGAGTCGGGCCTGCAGGGAACCGGCGAACAGAAACGCCGGGGCGAGAACCGCGACAAGAACGGCGAAGCTCGTGACCTGGGAAAGGATGACGTAGCTGTAGGCGAGGCTGATCGCCACCCCATAAATCGAACCGACCATATACTTGATGACGTTGGGCACCGGCGTGTCGACATTCCCGAACAGCGTGCAGCAGACGCCGAGGATGGACGCCGCCGTCCCGCCCTCAGGCCAGGCCGACCAGATCCAGAAGGCGCAACCGATGAGGATGCCGATCATGGCGCCCAGGGCGGCCCGCGCCGCCATCCACGGATCGCGGTGATAGACGTAGCCCTTCGCACGCAGCGGCCCATGAAGCGGCGCCGCCTCGCGCGCGCGGTCGACAGTCCCGATGGTTCGGACGAGCCTGTCGCAGTCCTGGAGCAGGCCGATCATTTCCGCCAGATGTCCGGCGAGATTGGCGGCCAGCCGGTCGCCAAGCGTGGAGGCGTCTGCGCCCAAATGGTTCCGGACCGCCCGGGCGCGGCCAATCAGGTGGGCTGCCGCGGCGTCCCGCTCGGCCGTCCCGGCGGTTGCGATCCATGCTCCGACGTCACCGAGCAGCGCACCCAGCTCATCGGGCGCACCGTCGTCCCCGGCGCGGAGGACGTGTATCCGGTCCTCGATCTCCGTCGCGAGCGGAAGCAGTCGTGCAAGCCGGTCATGGACCAGCTGCAGCTTTTCACGACGCGGCGTCATGGGGGCCGCGTCATACGGCAGATGAGTTGCAAGCCCTTGCAGGACAAAAAGGTCCGCCGCAAGCTGCTTACGGTCTCGACGGCTCGTTCCCGGCGTTCCGCTGAGCACATCCGCCGCCAGCCGCCGCGCGTCCTGCAGCGTTGCCGACAACTTGCCGGTGAACTGACCCGTCATGCGCTTCGGCACGACATAGCGGTGCATCAGGATGGCGCACAGAATCCCGATGGATATCTCCTGGACCCGCACCGAGGCCGTTTCGAAGACCGCACCCGGATCAAGGACACTGGGGAAACCAATCAGGCTCGCCGTGTAGCCGGCAAGAACGAAAGCGTAGGCGCGCGGCGTGCGATCGAGCAGCGAGAAGAACAGGCACAGCCCGATCCAGCAGGCCAGAACCGCGCTGCACACGATCGGATCGTTCACGCAATTCGGAACGATCGCCACCGTCGCCACGGCACCGGCCATCGTCCCCGCGAAGCGATAGACGCCCCGGCTGAGCGATGCTCCGACGGAGGTCTGCGAGACGATATAGACGGTGACAACGGCCCAGAATGGTTTGGAAAGGCCGATGCGCAACGCGATGTAGTAGGCCAGCATCGCCGCAGCGAAACTCTTCACCGAAAAGAGGATCGCATCCGCATCGGCCTTCATGGCGGGCGTTCGGAGGGCGTCGAGGCCTGCGCGCAGTGTGGCGGCACTGGCCTTGCGCAAGGGGGTGTTTGCGGCGTTCCCGGTGGTCATGCCGCCAGTTGTGACCGATTTGCAAAATTAAATAAATTCGCTATTCTGTCAGAAAATATCCAAAAGCTGCCAATCGATGCCCCTCCCGCGTTCAGCCGTCTCCGCCTTCGACCCTGATCTGACGGATCGGCCGGCCGTCGCGCGGCAACTCAACTTCGCGGATCATGAGGCGGAAGTGCCGATGCACACGCACCGCAAAGGCCAGTTGATCCTCGCGCTGCATGGCGCCGTCACCTGCACCGCGGACAATGAGATCTGGATCGTACCGCCCAATTGCGGCGTTTGGATTCCGGGCGGTGTGCCGCATTGTGCCCGTGCGACGGCAAATGCGCGGCTCAACTACCTGTTCGTGGAGCCAGGGGCGGCAGGCTTGCCCGCGGACTGCTGCACTCTGTCCGTCTCCCCGTTGATCCGGGAAATGGTCGATCGGTTGGCTCGGGAGCCTGCCGACTATCCCTCGGACGGCCATGCGGCCCGGCTTGCGAGGGTGGCTCTCGACGAACTGGTCGAAATGCCGCGTGAGCGCTTCAACCTCCCGATCTCCAGCAATCCTAAGATCCGTGCGATGGCGGATGCCTTGACGCTGGCCCCCTCCGACCGCAGCACATCGGCCGAATGGGCCAAGCGCGTGGCGATGAGCGAACGGTCGCTGGCTCGTTTGATGATCCGCGAGACAGGCCTGACGTTCGGACGCTGGCGGCAGCAGCTTCACCTTGTCATCGCCCTTCGGGAACTGGCCAGCGGTGCGGCGGTTCAGGACGTAGCCGCCGAACTGGGCTATGACTCGGTCAACGCCTTCATCACGATGTTCAAGAAGGCTTTGGGAAGCACGCCCGCACAATACTTCGCGCAACGCCGGGCGGAAAAGCGGTCGTCGCCGAAGCACGCGCCGGATGATTGATCAAGACCAGCGGCTTTGACGGTCGGCTCGTCACGGTGCTCCCCGCGTTTCTCCGACAAGCCAGTCGACGAAGCCGGCAACCAGGTTTCCGGCATCGGCGTGACGTGGAACAAGCGCGATGTAACCCGTCCTCGGAACCCGGATCTCCGGCAGCGGCGTCATCAGCCTTCCGCTGGCAACGTCGATCTCCAGCATCGGCAACGGGCCGATCCCAATGCCAAGCCCATCCTCCACCGCCTGACGCGTCACGAAAAAATGATCGAATATCTGGCGGGGGCGCCCGGCAAGATGTTGGAGTCCTGCCGCATCGAGCCAGTCCGCCCAATCGCCGGCGCGGGTTTCGCTTGCAAGCAGCGTATGCCCCTCGATGTCGGCGGGCTTCAGGATCGGCCGTTGCGCGAACAGCGCCGGGCTCATGATCAACGTATCCACATCCTCCAGCACCGGGACGACGCGATGCTGAGGCCACACATGTTCCCGGGCGACGCCGCGTCGGATCGCCACGTCGACGCCGCCGCGCAAGTCCTCAAGCACGGTCGAAACCGTCGTGACCGCGACTTCGACGTGCGGATGGCCGGCGTGGTACCGATTGAGCCGCGGGATGAGCCAGCGCATGGCGAAGCTGGTCGGGGCGCTGACACGCAGGATGCGGCGCGCGTCGGGCCGGCCACAGGCTTCCGCCGCAACGGCTAGGCGATCGAAGGAAAGACCGACCTCGGCGGCGAAGATTCTCGCCATCGGCGTCGCGACCATGCGGCGCCCATCCTTCATGAAGAGCCTCTGGCCGAGCCAACTTTCGAGCGCGGCGATCTGCCGGCTGACCGCGCCATGGGTGAGACCGAGTTCGGCTCCGGCTTCGGCATAGCTGCCGGTCCGGGCCGCAACCTCGAAGATGCGCAGGGCATTCAAGGGGGGAAGGCGGCGCATGGGTGATCCGTGAGAAAAACAAACGGTATCCGTGATGCAAAGCATACTAGTCGCTGAATTCTCACACGTATACCATTCCGTTGACATTGCCCCAGCTGAACAAGGCCTGTTGCGTCTTCGAGGAATCCAACAAAGATGAAATCGAGAGACCGGTGGAGTGAAAAAAGGAAAAGCCTGACGGCTGCATGTCTTGCCCATGCGCTTCATGACGGCTACACCGACGCCCTCTATGTCTTCCTGCCGGTATGGCAGGCGCAGTTCGGCCTTTCTTATGCAGTGCTCGCCGTCATCCGCGCGCTCTATTCCGGGACGATGGGAGGCCTGCAAATCCCGGCTGATCGCGCCCTGCGCGGCTTGTCGCCGCGAGCGGCGCTGATCCTGTCGACCGTCCTCGCGGCGGCGGGCTTGCTGATCATGGCGCTGCCGTTCGGCTTTGCGGGTCTTTGCGTCGGTTTGGTCGTGGCGGGGATCGGATCGAGCATTCAGCACCCTTGCGGCTCGATGCTCGTCACCGTGAGTTATGGCGCGGCATCGCGGCATCCACTGGGCATTTACAACTTTTCGGGCGATCTCGGGAAAGCCACGCTGCCGGCGCTCGTCGCCGTGCTGCTGCCGACTCTCGGCTGGCAGCCGGTGCTGGGGCTGATGGCGGTGCTTGGAATTGTTCTATCGGTCGCCCTGGTGCCGCTGGCGCCGGCCGCCCCCATCGCCAGGACCGCCAAGACGGGGGCGCCTGCGGGAGCGGCGTCCGGCCGGGGTCGCGGCGGCTTCGGCATCCTGACGGCGATCGGTGCGCTCGATACGGCGACCCGCATGGGCTATCTGCTGTTCCTGCCCTTTCTCATCCATGGCCAGGGTGGGGACACGGCGACGGTCGGCCTCGCCCTTGCCCTGCTGTTCATCGGCGGCGCGTTCGGAAAGGCGACGTGCAGCCGGCTCGGGGAGCGGCTGGGGGTCGTCGGCAGCGTCATGGCGACCGAAGCCGCCACGGCCCTGCTGATCGTCGCGACGCTGTTCACGTCGCTGACGCCGACGCTCGTCCTGCTGCCGCTGCTCGGCATTGTGCTCAACGGCACCTCTTCGGTGCTCTACGGCACCGTGCCGGAGCTTTCCGACGGCGATACGGGCCGGGCCTTCGCGGTCTTCTACACGAGTGTGATCGGTTCCGGAGGCGTCGCGCCGATCCTCTATGGCGCGATCGCCGATCACAGCAGCCAGACGATCGGCGTGCTGGCCTCGGCGGCGACCGCTGCCCTGATCGTTCCGCTCGTCCTGACGCTGAGGCCCCATCTGAGCGGTTCCACCGCGGGACCGCACGGCCGGGCCGGCTTGTCCCGGCAGCAAAGCTGAGGTCGATCGGAAGGCCGGCATTCGGCCGCCGGCATCCGGCCGTTCCCGAAACCGCATGAACGTCTCGTCACCACAGGAAGGGTCTTCCGATGAACACCGTCCCTCAAGCGCCGCTGATTCTGATAACGGGGGGAGGGCGTGGCGTGGGCGCGGCGACCGCAAGGCTTGCCGCCGCACAGGGCTACGATGTCGCGATCAGCTTCGTCGCCAACGAGTCCGCCGCCCTTGCGGTGGCGGCGGATGTGGAAGCACTGGGGCGGCGGGCCTTGCCCGTGCGCGCCGACAGCGCGGATCCGGCGCAGGTCGTCCGGATGTTCGCGGCGATCGACCGGGAGTTCGGCCGGATCGACGTCCTGGTCAACAACGCCGCGGTGCTTGCGCGGCAGTCCCGGACCGAGGATCTCGACTTCGAGCGGATGCAGCGCATCTTCGCGGTCAACGCGATCGGCCCGATCCTCTGCGCGCAGCAGGCGGCGAAGCGCATGTCGTATCGCCACAACGGGAAGGGCGGCGTGGTGATCAACATCTCATCGGCATCGGCCCGGCTCGGCAGTCCAAACGAATATGTCGATTACGCCGCCTCGAAGGGTGCCCTTGAGACGTTCACGACCGGCTTCGCCAAGGAGGTCGCGCGCGAAGGCATCCGCGTCAACGGCATCCGCCCCGGCCACATCTACACGGACATGCATGCGAGCGGCGGAGAGCCGGGACGGGTGGATCGCGTCAAGGACTCGATCCCCATGGGACGAGGCGGTCAGCCCGAAGAGGTCGCGCGGGCGATCCTGTGGCTGGCAAGCGCCGAGGCTTCCTTCATCACCGGCACCTTCCTCGATGTCACGGGGGGCAAGTGAGCAACGGGACCGGTGTCGGACCCTGCGGAACAGTATGGCTTCGGCGAGGATGACGAGCTTGCTAACTTCAGACCGTCATCATCCGGCTTCCCGCATAGCTCTCGGCCACGGTGAGAGAACCTCCGCAGCCGGCCACCGCATCGGCAAGGATGGGCTTGCGGCCGCGGCGGTCCGCTCGCTTCGGATCAGAAGGCCGCGCGGAACAGGTCCTGGAAATCCGCCTCGCTGGTGTGGCGCGGATTCCAGCGGTTGTAGTCGGCCGCATAGCTGCGCCGGGCCATCTCGTCCAGCCGATCCTCGATCACGCCCACATCGCGCAGGCGCGGCGGGATGCCGAGATCGGCACACAGCGTCCGCAGGCCGTCCACGGCGGCCGCCGCGGCTTGGTCCTGGGGCAGACCGGCGGTGTCCACCCCCAGGATTTCGGCGATCCGGGCCATGCGCTCCGGCTTGGCCGGCACGTTGAAGGCCGCCGCGTAGGGCAGGCAGACCGCGTTGGCCAAGCCGTGCGGGACTGGGAACAGGGCGCCGACCGACATCGCCATGCAATGCACGTTGCCGAGGCCGGTGACGCCGAAGGACATCGCCGCCAGCGCCGACCCGCACAGCATGTCCAGCGCCGCCGGAACGTTGGTCCGGTCGGCGACGAAGGGGCGGATGCTTCCGGCGATCAGCGTCATCGCGTGCAGGTTCACCGCGTCGGAAAAGACCGTCGCCCGCTTGGACAGGTAGGATTCGAAGGCGTGCACGAAGGCGTCGATCCCGGCGTGCGCGGCGACGTGGGCCGGCATGGAGCCGACCGCGAGGGGATCGAGAATGGCGACCTGCGCCGGGCTGAAGGCCGCGTGGCGGATGGCCATTTTGGTCTTGCGCGCGGTGTCGGTGATGACGCAGGCGCCCGACACCTCCGACCCGGTGCCGGCGGTGGTCGGCACGGCGATCAGCGGCAGCGGGCGGATCGCGAACTTCTCGATCCCCTCATAATCGGCGATCCGGCCGCCGTTGGTCATCAGGATGCCCACCGCCTTCGCCACGTCGATGGTGCTTCCCCCGCCGATGGCCAGCAGCGCTTGGGCGTCCTGCTCCCGGCAGCGTTCGAAGGCGGCCTGCACCGTCCGGTCGCCCGGTTCCGGTTCAATGCCGGTGAAGACGGACAGGGCAACGCCGTTGCCGGTCATAAGCGCCTCGATCCGGCGGAAGATGGCGCTGTCGGTCAGGGCCGGGTCCAACAGGACGAACAGGCGCGCGGCGTTCCATTCGCGCAGGACGTCGGGAAGCCGCTCGTGCGCCCCAACGCCGAAGAGGATCTTCGTCGGGCAGGAGAAGGATGAGACAGGGAAGGCGGACATGGTGGGGGCCTCGTAGTGCGGAAGGACTCAGGAGCGGCGGGGCAAGGCGATGCGGGTGCAGATGTTCTTCACCTGCGTGTAGGACAGCAGCGCGTCGAGGCCCTTCTCGCGCCCGAAGCCGGACTTGCGGTACCCGCCGAAGGGAAGCTCCACGCCGCCGCCGGCGCCGTAGCAGTTGATGAAGATCTGCCCCGCCTTGACGGTGCGGGCCAGCCAGTTGGTCGCGCCGACGTCGCGGCCCCAGATCCCGGCGACCAGCCCGTAGTCGGTCGCGTTGGCGAGCGCCGCCGCCTCCTCGACCTCGTCGAAGGGGAGGATGGTGAGGACCGGGCCGAAGATTTCCTCCCGATGGACGCGCATCTCCGGGCGCGCGCCGTCCAGCAGCGTCGGCGACACGAAGTTTCCGCGGCCGAGATCGGCGCCGGACAGGGGCGTCCCGCCGGTGATGACCTCCGCTCCCTCGTCGCGGGCGATGCCGATGTAGTCCAGCACCTTGCCTTGCTGGGCGCGGCTGACCAGCGGGCCGATGTCGGGGTTCTGCAGGCCGGTGCCGACCTTCAGGTCGCGGCAGAGCGCCGCCAGCCGGTCGACCAGTTCACGGTGCCGAGCGCGCTGCACCAGGACACGCGACCCGGCCGAGCAGGTCTGGCCCGAGTTGGGAAAGGCCGCCTTCAGGAGCACCGGCAGCGCGTCGTCGAGGTCGGCGTCGGCCAGCACGATGTTCGGCGACTTGCCGCCCAGTTCCAGCAGCACCGGGACGATGTTGTCCGCCGCCGTGCGCATCACCTGGGCGCCGGTCGCAACCGATCCGGTGAAGACGACGAGATTGACGCCGGGGTGCGCGGCGAGGGCGGAGCCGGCCTCCTGCCCCAGCCCCGGAACGACGTTCAGCACGCCGGGCGGCAGCCCTTCCTCGTGGCAGATGCGGGTCAGCTCCAGCACGCTGAGGCACGCCAGTTCGGCGGGCTTCAGGACCACCGTGTTGCCGGTCGCCAGCGCCGGCGCCAGCCCGCGGGAGGCGATCTGCAACGGATAGTTCCAGGGGACGATCTGCGCCGTCACGCCCAGCGGCTCGCGCACCGTGAAGTCGGCGTAGTCGGGGCCGAGCGGGATGGAGCTGCCCAGCACCTTGTCCGCGACGCCGGCGTAATATTCGAAGAAGCGCGCCGCGGCGACCGCGTCGGCCTGGGCCTGGGCCAGCGGCTTGCCGGTGTCCTGGCTTTCGAGGCGGGCGAGGCGGTCCTGCTCCGCCAGGATGCGGCGGGCGATGGCGTGAAGGACGCGGCCGCGCTGCACCGGCACGCAATCGGCCCAGCCCGGCAGCGCCGCCTGCGCCGCCCGCACGGCCTCGTCGATGTCCGACGCGCCGCCGCGGGCGATGCGCGCGAGGACGGCGCCGTCGGCGGGATCGAGGATCTCCAGCGTCTCGCGCGAATGGGCCGGGCGCCATTGGCCGTCGATGAAGCAATCGTAGGAAGGCAGGGACATGGGGGGCATCCGAATTTGGAGTGTGGCAGGGCCGCCGATCGGCGGCCGATTGGGATAAGCGCCGCCGATCAGGCGGCCGGTTGGGACAGGCGCCGCCGGTCAGGCCGCGTGGTGGGCGAAGTCGCCGCCGAGATAGGCTTCGCGGATGCGGGGGTCGCGGCGCAGCGCGGCGGCGGCGCCCTCCAGCACGATCGACCCGCCTTCGAGCACATAGGCGCGGTCGGCGATGGCCAGCGCCTGGTTGGCCATCTGCTCGACGAGCAGGATGGTCATGCCGTCCCGGCGCAGGCCGACGAGCGTCCTGAAGATGTCGGCGGTGATGATGGGCGCGAGCCCGAGCGAGGGCTCGTCGAGGATCAGCAGCTTGGGTTCCGTCATCAGGGCGCGGGCGATGGCGAGCATCTGCTGCTCGCCGCCGCTCAGCGTGCCGGCGATCTGGTCGCGCCGTTCCAACAGCCGGGGGAACAGCGCGTAGAAGCGGTCGATGTTGGCGGCGATCCGCTGCGGCTGACCGCGCAGCAGATGCCCGCCGAGCAGAAGATTCTCGTGGACGGTCTGGTCGGTGAAGATCTGCCGCCCCTCCGGGGCCATGGCGACGCCCAGCGCGACGCGCTGCGGGGTGCTCAGCCCGTCGATCGGCCGGCCGTCGAAGGTCACCCGCCCCGTCGCCGGGACGAGACCGGTGATGCCGCGCAGCAGGCTGCTCTTTCCGGCGCCGTTGGCGCCGATCAGGGCGACGATCTCGCCGGCCCCGACCCGGATGGACACCCCGCGCAAGGCGCGGATCGGCCCGTAGGAGACGCTCAGGTCGGCGACGGTCAGCATGGGCGCTCCTCCTTGTCCAGTTCCGGCCCATCCGGTTCCGGGCTGTCCTCGCGGCCCAGATAGGCCTCGATAACGCGGGGGTTGGTCTGGATGTCGCGGGGCGCGCCTTCGGCGATCACCACGCCCCGGTCGAGGACGACGATCTCGTCGGAGATCCTCATCACCAGGCCCATGTCGTGCTCCACCATCAGCACCGCGACGCCGAGCTGGCCGATGCGCTTGATGAGCTGCCCGAGCTCGGCGGTCTCCCGAGGGTTCAGGCCGGCGGCGGGCTCGTCCAGCAGCAGCAGGACCGGGTCGCCGGCCAGCGCGCGGGCCAGCTCGACGCGGCGTTGCAGGCCGTAGGGCAGGCTGCCGGCCAGCGCCCCGGCGTGCTCGCCCAGCCCCACGAAGTCCAGGACGGCCTTCGCCTTGGCGACGGCATCCTCCTCCCGCCCGGTCACGCCGATCCGCGCATGGGCGCCGATCAGCACGTTGTCCAGCACCGTCATGGAGCCGAACAGACGCAGGTTCTGGAAGGTGCGGGCGATGCCGCGGGCGGCGCGGGCGTGGGCCGTACCGCGGGTGATGTCCTGGCCGGCCAGCCGGATGGTTCCGGAGTCCGCGGAGATCACGCCGGTCAGGATGTTGATGAGGGTGCTCTTGCCGGCGCCGTTGGGACCGATCAGGGCGTGAATCCGGTGGGCGTGCAGCCGCAGCCCGACCTTGTCCGCGGTCACCACGCCGCCGAACGCCTTGCTGACGTCGATCACCTCCAGCAGGGACCCGGCGGACGGCTCCGCCCGGCCGCGCTCCATCGCGGTCAGCGGGGGAGTCTCCACCCCATCCAGGACGGCCATCCGGCGGGGCAGGACGCGCGCGATCGCGCCGGCGACGCCCGTCGGCATCAGGTAGAGCGCGAACAGCAGCATCGCCCCATAGATGAAGTGCTGCACCGACGGCCATTGCGCCAGGAACACCTCGGTCATCGTGAGGATCGCCGCGCCCGCGATGGGACCGTAGATGTTGCCGGCCCCGCCCAGCAGCACCAGCAGAAGGATGAAGACCGACAGGTGGAAGGTCACGAAGTCGGAATTGAAATACTGGTTCTGCTGCGCCACCAGCGCGCCGCCCAGCCCGCACAGCGCGGCGGCCAGCACGAAGGCGAGCGTCTTGTAGCGGTAGACCGAGATGCCCGCGCACTCCGCGGCGATCTCGTCGCTTTGCAGCGCCAGCAGCGCCCGCCCGAACCGTCCGTTCAGCAGGTGGGACAGGGTGAGATGGACCGCCACGCCCAGCACGATGACCAGGACCACCCAGTGCTTCAGCGCGAAGGGCTCGTCGCCCCATGTCAGCGGAGCGATGCCGTAGATGCCCTGGGCGCCACCGAACAGGTCGGTCCATTCGGTCACCAGCTTCTCCACCACCAGCCCGAAGGCCAGCGTGACCAGGGCGAGGCTGGGTCCCTTCACCCGCAGCGACGGCAGGGCGATCAGCACGCCCACCGCGGCGGCCACCAGCGGTGCGGCGGCCAGCGCCAGCGCCGGCGGAAGCTCCAGCCGGGTCGTCAGCAGGGCCACCGTGTAGGCCCCGGCCGCGAACAGCCCCGCCTGCCCGAGCGACTTCTGCCCGGCATAGCCGGCCAGCACGTTCATGCCGGAGGCGCAGATGTAGTAAACGCCGGCCATGAAGGCGACGTAGAGGTAGAAATCGTTGCTCAGCGTCAGGGCGAGCGCCACCAGCGCCGCGCCGATGCCCAGGGCCGGAGCCGCCCGCAGCAGGGCGGAACGGCGGGCCGCCGGCCGGAGTACGGAGGCCTCCATCATACCTTTTCCACCAGCTTCCGGCCGAACAGGCCGTTGGGCGCCATGGCCAGCACCAGGATGACCAGGAGAAAGACCATGATTTCCCGCCATTGCGCGCTCCACAGGGCCGTCAGGGACTCCACGAGGCCGATCAGCAGGCCGCCGGCCATGCAGCCGCGCGGGTTGGTCAGGCCGCCGATGATCGCCGCGGAGAAGCCCTTCAGGGCGATGATGACCCCCATGAAGAGGGAGGCCGACAGGATCGGCGCGACCAGCACGCCGCTCAGCCCGGCCAGTGCCGAGCTGGCGAGGAAGGCCATCGCCATGACGCGGGGCACGTCGATGCCCATCAGGGCGGCGGCGTCGCGGTTCAGCGCCACCGCCCGCATGCAGCGGCCGATGGCCGTCCGCCGCATGGCGACGTCGAAAGCCCCCAGGATCGCGAAGGCGAGGACCAGCACCACCAGCTCCTGCGAGCGGAAGCCGGCCTCGCCGACGCGGAACACCTCGTCGCCGAAGGGGGCGGGCAGCATCCGCGCCCCCAGCCCCCACACCGACAGGGCGGCGCTTTGCAGGACGATGCCGAAGCCGATCGTGCTGACCACCCAGGACATGCCCGGCTTGCCGGCGAAGGGCCGGATCGCCGCCAGATACAGCGGCAGCCCCAGCACCCCCATCGCCAGCGCCGCGGCGACCGCCGCCAGCGCGTAGAGCCAGACATAGCCGACCGCGTCGGCGCCGAGCGCCGCGGTGAGCACCCCCACCGTTCCAAGCCCGACGAAGGCGCCGACCGACACGAAGTCCCCCTGCGCGAAGTTCAGCGTCCGCGTGGTGGTGTAGGTCAGGTTGAAGCCGAGGGCGATCAGGGCGTAGACGCTGCCCAGCGTCAGCCCGCCGATGATGGCTTGCAGCATGGGGTCACCCTCCGTGACGGTTGGCGGGCCGCGTCACTTCTTGAAGTCCGCCGGTTGCAACCCGGCCAGCACCGGGTCGTTGAAATCGACGACCTTGCCGTCCTTCCAGCGCGACCAGTGATAGTCCGCCGCCGTCAGCCCCTCGTGCTGCGTGGTGGAGAAGGGCTTGTCGTAGGTCTTGACCATGCCGGCGACCGGCTTGTTCAAAGACTCCAGCGCGGCGCGCACCGCCTCGCCCTTGGTGTCGCCGGCCTGCTCGGCCGCCGCGGCCCACAGCAGGACCGTGTCGTAGGCCTGAGAGGCGGCCCAGAACATCGACGGGTTGGCCAGCTTCGGCCCGATCCGCGCGAACAGCGAGTCCGCCTCCGCCGACTTGCGCTCGCTGGAGGTGGTCAGGAAGACCGGCCATTCCATCAGCTTCGGCCCGGCGACCTCGGGGAAGCCGCTGAAGGACGCCGCCCAGGTGGTGAAGACCTTCGGGAAATAGTCCAGCTTCTCCATGCTGCGCACGAGATGCCCGAGCGGCGCCGCCTGCGCCCAGACCACCAGCGTGTCCGCTCCCGCCGCCTTGGCCTTGGACAGCTGCGAGGTCATGTCGGTGTCGCGGGCGTCGAATTTCTCGATGGACACCGGCTTCATGTCGTGCAGCGCCGCGATCTGCTCCAGATCCTTCAGCCCCGCCTGTCCGTAGCCGGTCGTCTCCACGAAGAAGCCGACCGCCTTCGCCTCGGGGTTCTTCTTCACATAGGCCAGCAGGGCGGCGGCCTGCTCGCGGTCCACCATGGAGACGCGGAACAGGTAGTTGCCGCTGGACGGCCCCTCGGTGATGGCGGTGCTCGACGCGCTGGAGACCAGCACCGGCATGCGCTTCTGGTTGGCGATGTGCTTCCAGGCCAGAGCGTTGCCGGAATTGGTCGGGCCGAAGACGACCGAGACCTTCTCGCGGTCGATCAGGTCGGTCATGTTCTGGATCGCCTTGGGCGGCTGGCCCAGATCGTCGCGCACCAGGAATTCCAGGGGGCGGCCCAGAACGCCGCCGCGCTTGTTGATGTCCTCCACGGCGGCGCCGATGCCGAGCACGCCGATCTGCCCCGATTCCGCCGACGGCGAGCCGGAGATGTCGCCGTTGTAGGCGATCTTGATCGGATCGGCGGCCTGGGCCTGGACCGACGCGGTCATGAGGACGGCGGCGGCGGCTCCCAGGAGCGCCGTCAGGCGCGGGCGCGCGGGCGCCGTGTTGTTGGACGTTGTCTTCTGCTTGGTCATGGGCGTTCCCCTCCATATTGGTTGTTCTGCCGGTTGCGGTTCGGCAGTTCGAGATCGAGCAGGGCGGAACTCAGCGCCTTGCCGTGGGCGTCCAGGGCGAGCGAGCGGGTGACCCCGCCGCCGAGCGCCCCGGTCAGCACGAAGTTGAGCGCCCCCAGGGTCGGCAGCTCGTAGCGGGTCACCGTTCCGGTCACGATTCCCTGGAAATGCGTGGCGACGCTCTGGGCCGTCAGATGCTCCGCCAGAAACGGGTAGTCGGTCTCGTCCAGCGCGATGACCGAGATGTTGGAGATGTTGCCTTTGTCGCCGGAGCGGGCGTGCGCGATGTCCCGGAGTTTCATGGCTTACGCCTCCAGCAGGGTGACCGTGGTGCGCACGGCGCTTTCCGGCAGCAGGGCGGAGGCGACGGCGACGATCTCGCGCGCCGATTTCCAGGCGCCGCCGCCGCCCGCCGGGCCGTTGGTGTAGAGGGTTTCGACCTCGTTCCCGATCCGGGCCGCCTCCTCCAGCGTGGCCGTCCGCCCGGCCACCCGCAGGCGGACCTCGTAGGGCGTGTGGCCGCGCGACAGCCGGTCGCCGTGCAGCGCGTCGAGGCCGATCAGGTCGAGCTGCAACTCCTCGGTCCGCACGCCGGTCAGGGCCAGCCGCTCGCGGACGATCTCCAGCGCGAGCCGCCCACGCTCGACCGCTCCCGGTCCGGCGTAGGAGATCTGCCCCTCGCCGATGCAGCTGTCGATGTAGCCGATGGACAGCTTCAGAAGCCCGGTCCGCGCGGTGCCGCACCCGCCATGGACGCGCACCCGGTCCGGCCCGTCGCTCTCGACGCGGGCGGCGGAGAAGTCGGCGACCACGTCCGGCTGGTAGTAGCGGGCGGGATCATGGATTTCGTAGAGAAGCTGTTCCTTCACCGTTGCCGGCGTGACGCAGCCTCCGGTCCCCGGCAGCTTGGTCAGCGCGAGCGTGCCGTCCGCGTGGATCTCGCCGATGGGAAAGCCCAGCCGGGCCAGTTCCGGCACGTCCTTGACACCGGGGTCCGCGAAATAGCCGCCGGTCACCTGCCCGGCGCACTCCAACAGATGTCCGGCCATGGTGCCGCGCCCCAGCGCGTCCCAATCGTCCATCCGCCAGCCGAATTCATGGACCATCGGAGCGAGGAACAAGGCCGGGTCGGCGGCCCGTCCGGTGATGACCACGTCGGCTCCGGCGGCCAGCGCCTCGACGATGGGGGCGGCGCCGATGTAGGCGTTGGCCGAAATCACGCGGTCGCCGAGCCCGCGCAGGGTGCCGCCGTCCTCCAGAGCGACGTCGAGCTTCCGCGCGACCGCCAGAACGTCGTCACCGGTCACGGCGGCGATCCGCAGCCCGCCCAGCCCCAGGGAGCGGGCGACGGCCCGCGTCGCCTCGGCGGCGCCGAGCGGGTTGGCGGCTCCCATGTTGGTGATCAGCCGCACCCCGTTGCGCCGGCAGGCGCCGAGCACGGCGGTCATGCGGACCGTCAGCAGCGGATCGTAGCCCCCGGCAGGGTCGCGTTGCCGCGCCTGCTGGGCCAGGGCGATCGTCCGCTCGGCAAGGCATTCGAAGACGAGGTAGTCGAGGCCGCCCCGTTCCGCGAGATCGATGGCCGGTTCGATGCGGTCACCGGAATAGCCGGCGCCGGACCCGATCCTGATGCGGTGCATCGACGGTCCTCAGCGCGGCGAAGGGAAGGCGTGGGACGCGACGGTCCCCATGGCGGCTCGGGCGCCGCCGGTGAGCGAGGCTGGCATGGTCTCCCCCTTGCATTCTTATTCGTTTCGGTTCTTCCGCTCCGGCGCGTCGCACCGGCGGGCGGCTGAATTCCGCTGTATGCAAACCATCCTTGCCGAGATTGTTCGCACGAACAATTGAATTGATTCAATGTCAGTAATAGAGTTGAGCTATGGATCTCAGCCTTCGCCAGATACGCGCCTTTCTCGCCGCCGCGCAGACCCGCAGCTTCACGCGGGCGGCGGAGTCGCTGCACGTCGCCCAGCCGACCCTGACGGTGCAGATCCGGCGGCTGGAGGAGGCCCTGGCGGTCAAGCTGTTCGACCGCAACACCCGGTCCGTCGAACTGACCCGCATCGGCAGCGAACTGCTGCCGGTGTTCCAGCGCATGGTCCACGACCTGGATGCCGTGGTGGTCGACACGCATGAGATCGCCGCGATGCGGCGCGGGGTGGTGCGCGTGGCGGCGCTGCCGACCATCGCGGCGGGCGTGCTGCCCGACGCCATCCAGTCCTTCCGTGAGCTTCATCCCGGCGTGACCTTCGTTTTGAAGGACGTCATCGCCAGCCGCGTGCTCGGGCTCGTCCGATCGGAGGAGGTGGATCTGGGGGTTACAGGGGGCGAGGCGAAAGGACAGGACATCGACACGGTGCTGGAGGTGCGCGACCGGATGCACATCGTCTTCCCGCAGGGCCATGTCGTCGGCGATCTTCTGCGGGTGACCATTGAGACGCTGGCCGAGGTGCCGCTGGTGCTGATGGACCCGGCGACCAGCGTCCGCGAGATCGTCGACGAGGCGTTCCTGTCCGCCGGACGGATCGCTAAGCCGGTCTGCGAGGCGACCTATATGATGACGGCGATCGCCATGGTGCGGGCGGGGCTGGGCTTGACGATCCTGCCGGGCTCCGCGCGCGAGATCGCCGCCGAACCGGCGTTGCGCTCGCGCCCCATCGATATGTTCGGCTTTTCCCGTCCCGTCAGGGTCATCCGCAAGACGGGACGGTCCCTCCCGCCGCTGGCCGAAGCGTTCCTCGATCACCTCTGCTGTGTTCTGAACGATTGCAGGACGTTTCACCGGGAGGGGTGAACGGAGCTTACCCCTGGAGTGATGGTTTTCCCGCATTGCAAGCGGGAAACCGTGCTCCCTCTTGAGGGCCGCGCGATAGGTGTCAGCTAAACAACGCCGCCATTATCAACGAAACACAGTAAGAGCGCCTAACAGAACCATTTCTGGACGAAGCGCCAGCAGATGAGGCTGGCGGCGATGTGATGGAAGGCGGTGAAGATGTCGGCGCGCCGCTCGTAA
>NZ_JBHSLC010000109.1:0-1068 GCF_042657465.1 Azospirillum himalayense
TGGTGTAGGTCGCCCCACCCACCGTGACGGTGACGGTGCTGTCGGCCTCCGCCGTGCCGGTCAGGATCGGCGTGGCGCTGTTGCTCAGCGCGGCGCTGGTCACCGTCGGGGCGTCGGGCAGCGTGGTGTCGATGGTCAGCGTCTGCGTGCCGGCCGAGGAGGTGTTGCCCGCCGCGTCGGTCGCCGTTGCCGAGACGGTGTTGCTGCCGTTGGGGTCGAGGTTGAGCGACCCGGAGGCCGGCGTCGCCGTGGCGAGGTTGATCGACCAAGTCCCGCCCGTGGCGGTGGTGGTGTAGGTCGCCCCGCCCACCGTGACGGTCACCGTGCTGTCGGCTTCCGCCGTGCCGGTGAGGATCGGCGTCGTGCTGTTGCTCAGCACGGCGCTGGTCACCGTCGGGGCGTTGGGCGCGGTGGTGTCGATGGTCAGCGTCTGGGTGCCGGCCGAGGAGGTGTTGCCCGCCGCGTCGGTCGCCGTCGCCGAAACGCTGTTGGTGCCGTTGGCGTTCAGATTGAGCGAGCCGGAGGCCGGCGTCGCCGTGGCGAGATTGAGGCTCCAGGTCCCGTCGGTCGCCGTCGTGGTGTAGGTGGCGCCACCCACGCTGACGGTCACCGTGCTGCCCGCTTCCGCCGTGCCGGTCAGGGTCGGCGTCGTGCTGTCACTCAGCGTCGTGGTGACCGTCGGGGCGTTGGGCGCGGTGGTGTCGATGGTCAGCGTCTGGGTGCCGGCCGAGGAGGTGTTGCCCGCCGCGTCGGTCGCCGTGGCCGAGACGGTGTTGGTCCCGTTGGCGTCGAGGCTCAGCGAACCGGCGGTCGGCGTCGCCGTGGCGAGGTTGATCGACCAGGTCCCGTTGGTCGCCGTCGTGGTGTAGGTCGCCCCGCCCACCGTGACGGTCACCGTGCTGTCGGCTTCCGCCGTGCCGGTGAGGATCGGCGTCGTGCTGTTGTTCAGCGTGGCGCTGGTCACCGTCGGAGCGTTGGGCGCGGTGGTGTCGATGGTCAGCGACTGCGTCCCCGCCGAGGAGACGTTACCGGCGGCATCGGTCGCCGTCGCCGAAACGCTGTTGGTGC
>NZ_JBHSLC010000109.1:1078-2509 GCF_042657465.1 Azospirillum himalayense
GGTCGAGGTTGAGCGAGCCGGCGGTCGGCGTCGCCGTGGCGAGGTTGAGGCTCCAGCTCCCGTCGGTCGCCGTCGTGGTGTAGGTCGCCCCGCCCACCGTGACGGTCACCGTGCTGCCCGCTTCCGCCGTGCCTGCGATGGTCGGAGTCGCGCTGTCGCTCAGCGTCGTGGTGACCGTCGGGGCGTTGGGCGCGGTGGTGTCGATGGTGAGAGTCTGAGTTCCCGGCGCGGAGGCGTTTCCGGCGGCGTCGGTCGCCGTGGCCGCAACAGCATTGCTGCCGTTGGCGTTCAGGCTGAGCGAGCCGGCGGTCGGCGTCGCCGTGGCGAGGTTGATCGACCAAGTCCCGTTGGTCGCCGTCGTGGTGTAGGTCGCCCCGCCCACCGTGACGGTCACCGTGCTGCCCGCTTCCGCCGTGCCGGTGAGGATCGGCGTCGTGCTGTTGCTCAGCGCGGCGCTGGTCACCGTCGGGGCGTTGGGCGCGGTGGCGTCGATGGTCAGCGTCTGGGTGCCCGGAGCCGATACGTTGCCCGCCGCGTCGGTCGCCGTGGCCGTAACAGCATTGCTGCCGTTGGCGTTCAGGCTGAGCGACCCGGAGGCCGGCGTCGCCGTGGCGAGATTGAGGCTCCAGGTCCCGTTGGTCGCCGTCGTGGTGTAGGTGGCACCACCCACCGTGACAGTCACCGTGCTGCCCGCTTCCGCCGTGCCGGTGAGGATCGGCGTCGTGCTGTTGCTCAGCGCGGCGCTGGTCACTGCTGGAGCGTTGGGCGCGGTGGTGTCGATGGTCAGCGACTGCGTCCCCGCCGAGGAGACGTTACCGGCGGCATCGGTCGCCGTCGCCGAAACGCTGTTGGTGCCGTTGGCGTTCAGATTGAGCGAGCCGGAGGCCGGCGTCGCCGTGGCGAGATTGAGGCTCCAGGTCCCGTTGGTCGCCGTCGTGGTGTAGGTGGCGCCACCCACGCTGACGGTCACCGTGCTGCCCGCTTCCGCCGTGCCGGTCAGGGTCGGCGTCGTGCTGTCACTCAGCGTCGTGGTGACCGTCGGGGCGTTGGGCGCGGTGGTGTCGATGGTCAGCGTCTGGGTGCCGGCCGAGGAGGTGTTGCCCGCCGCGTCGGTCGCCGTTGCCGAGACGGTGTTGCTGCCGTTGGGGTCGAGGCTCAGCGAACCGGCGGTCGGCGTCGCCGTGGCGAGGTTGATCGACCAGGTCCCGTTGGTCGCCGTCGTGGTGTAGGTGGCGCCGCCGATGGTGACGGTCACCGTGCTGTCGGCTTCCGCCGTGCCGGTGAGGATCGGCGTCGTGCTGTTGCTCAGCGTGGCGCTGGTCACCGCCGGAGCGTTGGGCGCGGTGGTGTCGATGGTCAGCGTCTGGGTGCCGGCCGAGGAGGTGTTGCCCGCCGCGTCGGTCGCCGTCGCCGAAACGCTGTTGGTGCCGT
>NZ_JBHSLC010000109.1:2519-83875 GCF_042657465.1 Azospirillum himalayense
GCCGATGGTGACGGTGACGGTGCTGTCGGCTTCCGCCGTACCGGTCAGGGTCGGCGTCGTGCTGTTGCTCAGGGCCGTGGTGACGATCGGTGCGTTCGGAGCCGAGCCGTCGATGGTCACCGTCAGCGTGCTGGAGGCCGACGACGTGCCGGTGGCGTCGCTCGACACGGCGGTCAGGGAATGAGCGCCGTCGCCCAGCGAGGCCGTCGTGACGGTCCAAAGCCCATTGGCATCGGCCGTCACCGTGCCCAGCGCTGTCGCTCCCTCGTACAGCACCACGGTCGTGAACGCCTTGGCCAGGCCGGTGATCGCCGGGGCCGTGACGTTGGTCAGCGTGTCCGTCGTCGAACCGCTGTTGGACGCGGTCGTCAGCGCCAGACTCGCCGGAGTCGGCGGAACGTTGCGGAACAGGGTGATGCTTGTGAAGGCGCCGACCAGGGCGTCGAGATCGCCGTCGCCATCAATGTCGACGATGCTCGGCGCCCCCATCATTCCGGCGTTGCTCAGCCCGAACGGGTTGGTGCCGACCAGCGTGAAGCTGGGCGCCGTCGCCGTCCCGACGTTGCGGTAGACCACCGTGTCACCGATGATGTTGCCGACCAGGATGTCGAGGTCGCCGTCGCCGTCGATGTCCACCATGGTCGGCGACGCCTGCCCCCCCGAATTGCCGAGGCCGAAGGGATTGGTGCCGACCAGGGTGAAGCTGGGTGCCGTCGCCGTTCCGACGTTGCGGTAGAACAGCGTGTCGCCGCCCTGGCTGCCGACCAGGATGTCGAGGTCGCCGTCGCCGTCGAGGTCCGCGATGCTCGGCGATGCGAGGGGGATGAAAGTGCTGAGCCCGAAGGGGTTGGTGGCCTCCAGGGTGAAGCTGGGCGCCGTCGCGGTTCCGACATTGCGCAGGAACAGCAGGGAGCCGGAGTTGCTTCCGACCAGGACGTCGAGGTCGCCATCGCCGTCGAGGTCCGCGAAGGCCGGGGTGGACATCGTCGTGCCGCTCAGCCCGAAGGGGGCGGTGGCGGCATCCAGGGTGAAGCTGGGCGCGGTCGCGCTGCCGACGTTGCGGTAGAATTGAAGATTGATGCCGATGTTTCCGACCAGGGCGTCGAGATCGCCATCCCCGTCGATGTCCACGAAGACCGGCTTGGCTTGGGGGAAGAGACCGTTCAAGCCGAAGGGATTGGTGGCTTCCAGGACGAAGCTGGGGTCGCCCGCCACGCGGACGGCCTGACCGGTCAGCGCGCCCGCGGCGTTGCCGGCGGCGTCCGCCGTCTTCGCGCCGGAGCCCGGCGGCGTGTAGTCCACCGTGACGCTCTGATAGGGCGTGGCCCCGGCGTCCAGCGTCAGGGTGACCGCCTTGCCGCTGGTGGCGACGGCGGTGACCGTCCGCGCCACGCCGCCCACCATCACCGAGAAGGCGCCGGCAGGAGTCTGGGCGCCGTCCAGAAGCTCCGAATAGGTCAGGGTCAGCTGCGTCCCGTTCAACGTCGCCGAAGCAAGCGTCGGCGCCTTGGTGTCGATGGTCAGCGTCAGGGCCGTCGAGGCCGCCGAGGTGCCGTTGACGTTGCTCGACGTGACGGTCAGCGAGTGTGTGCCATCGCTCAGCGACGCGGTGGAGAGCGTCCACAGGCCGGAGGAGGCGTCGGCCGTCACCGTGCCGATGGCCGTCGCGCCGTCGTACAGCACCACCGTCGACGAGGCGACGGCGGTTCCGACGATCGCCGGCGCCGTGACGTTGGTCAGCGTGTCGGTCGTCGAGCCGCTGTTGGAACCCGCCGTCAGCGTCGGGGTCGTGGGGGTGGCGGGTGGCGGGGCCGTGTTGCGGAAGAGGACCGTCTTGCCATCGGCCCGGCCGATCAGCGCGTCGAGGTCGCCGTCACCGTCGATGTCCGCGAAGGTCGGCTTCGCGTTGTCGCCAACGTCGCCCAGGTTGAAGGGGTTGGTGCCCTCCAGCGTGAAGGTGGGCGCCGTCGCCGTTCCGATGTTCCGGAAGAGGACCGTGTTGCCACCGTCGTTGCCGATCAGCGCGTCGAGGTCGCCGTCCCCGTCGATGTCCACGAAGATCGGTGTGGCGTTGTTTCCGGCATTGCCGAGGCCGAAGGGATTGGTGCTTTCCAGCGCGAAGGTGGGCGCCGTCGCCGTTCCGATGTTCCGATAGAAGAAGGTGTCGCCGTAGGTGTCGCCGACCAACGCGTCGAGATCGCCGTCGCCGTCGATGTCCGCCAGGGACGGCGCTGCAAAGCCCGTGGAGAGGCTGAAGCCGAAGGGATTGGTGCCGACCAGGGTGAAGCTGGGCGCCGTCGCCGTCCCGACGTTGCGGTAGACCACGATGCCGCCGCCCGCGTTGCCGGCCATCAGGTCGAGGTCGCCGTCGCCGTCGATGTCCGCGAGGACCGGCTTGGCGAAGGCGGGCATGCCGCCGCCGACGGTGTTCAGGCCGAAGGGGTTGGTGCCCACCAGGGTGAAGCTGGGCGCCTCCGCCGTGCCGACATTGCGGTGGACGACGATGTTGGCGTACCAGTCGCCGACCACCGCATCGAGGTCGCCGTCGCCATCGATGTCGGCGAAGACCGGGGCGGACTGACCGACGAAGCTGCCGAGGCCGAAGGGATTGGTGGCTTCCAGGGTGAATTTGGGATCGCCGCCCACGCGGACCGGCTGGCCGTTCAGAGCGCCGGCGGCGTTGCCGGCGGCATCCACGGTCTGGGCGCCGGAGCCCGGCGGGGTGTAGCTGACCGTCGCGCCCTCATAGACCGAGGAGGCTCCGGCATCCAGCGTCAGGGTGACCGTCCGGCCGGCGGTGGCGACGGCGGTGACCGTGCGCACCACCCCACCCACCGTCACCGTGAAGGCGCCGGCTGCCGGCGTCTGGGTGCCGTCCAGCGCCTCCGAATAGGTCAGCGTCAGCCGCGTCCCGCTCAGCACCGCCGAGGTCAGCGTCGGCGCCGTCGTGTCGATGGTCACGTTCAGCGTGGAGGACGGCAGCGACGAGTTGGTGCCGTTGCTCGCCACGGCGGTCAGGGAATGCGCGCCTTGGCTCAGTGAGGCCGCCGTGATGGTCCACAAGCCGTTGGCGTCGGCCGTCGTCGTGCCAAGCGCCACCGCCCCATCGTACAGCACCACCGTCGTGGATGCTCTGGCCAGGCCGGTGATCGCCGTCGCCGTGACGTTGGTCAGCGTGTCCGTCGTGGAACCGCTGTTGGACGCGGTGGTCAGCGCGAGATTCGCCGGTTGCTGCGGCAGGTTGCGGAAGAGGATGATGTTGTTGCCGGTGGTGTCGCCGCCGGCCAGCACGTCGAGGCTGCCGTCCCCGTCGATGTCCACGATGTTCGGGACGGACTTGAAGGTGACGTTGCCCAACCCGAAGGGATTGGTGCCCTCCAGCGTGAAGCTGGGCGCCGTCGCCGATCCCACGTTCCGGAAGAACAGCATGTCGCCGGCGAAATTGCCGATCAGCGCGTCGAGGTCGCCGTCACCGTCGATGTCCTGGAAGGTCGGCTGGGCGTAGCCGCCGATGTCGGTCAGCCCGAAGGGGTTGGTGGCTTCAAGGGCGAAGCTGGGAGTCGTCGCCGTTCCGACGTTCCGATAGAAGAGCGTATCGCCATCCGCATTGCCGACCAACGCGTCGAGATCGCCGTCGCCGTCGATGTCCACGAAGGAGGGGGTGGTGGCGGAGCCGACATCACCCAGCCCGAAGGGGTTGGTGCCCACCAGGGTGAAGCTGGGAGCCGTCGCCGTGCCGACGTTGCGGTAGACCACCGTGTTACCGTTGAAGTCGCCGATCAGCGCGTCGAGCGTACCGTTCCCGTCGATGTCCACGAAGGTCGGGGCGGCGTTCATATCGAGCGCGCCCAACCCGAAGGGGTTGGTGCCCGCCAATGTGAAGGTGGGGGCCGTCGCCGTTCCATCGTTCCGGTAGAACCGGATGGTGCCGTCGCTCATGCCGACCAGCGCGTCGAGATCGCCGTCGCCGTCAATGTCGGCGAAGGTTGGGATCGACCAGGGTCCGGTGGTGTCGAGACCGAAGGGGTTGGTACCCTCCAGGACGAGGTTGGGGTCGGCCACCTCCCGCACCGGCTGGCCGGTCAGCGCGCCCGCGGCGTTGCCCGCGGCGTCCGCGGTCTTCGCGCCCGAACCCGGCGGGGTGTAATCGACCGTAACGGCCTGATAGGCGGAGGTCGTCCCGGCGTCGAGCGTCAGGGTGACCGTCTTGCCGCTGGTGGCAACCGCGGTGACCGTCCGCACCACGCCGCCCACCATCACCGTGAAGGCCCCGGCCGGAACCTGGGCGCCGCTCAGCAGTTCCGAATAGGTCAGGGTCAGCTGCGTCCCGTTCAGCACCGCCGAGGTCAGCGCCGGCGGGGTGGTGTCGGGCGTGGTGTTGGTGACCGGCCGGGCGGTGAAGCTGGCGGCATCGTCACCGATGGTGGACTGGATGGCGTTGGCGTCGTTGCCCACGGTGGGGTCGGTGTAGGCGACGGTGACCGTGTCCGTATCGGTGACCGCCTGGGCGAGCGTCAGCGTGACCGTCTTGTTGGCGCTGTCCACGGCGACGTTGCTGACCGTGACCGTCGTGCCGCCGACCTTAACCTCGAAGGCGCCGGCCGTCGGCGGGTTGGCCGCGTCCAGCGCGCTGTCGTAAGTGAGCACCAGCGTCGCGCCGTCCACCGACGCGCTCTGCAGAACCGGCGGGATGGCGACCGTCACCATGACGGAACTGGAGACCACCGAACTGGTGAGGTCGATACCGGTGGAAATCGCGTGGACGCTGATGGGGAACGCGCCGGACGTGTCCGTGCCGGAGGACGTCACGTCGAAGGTCAGCGTGAAGACGTCGCCTTGATTGATGATTGCGGCGATCCCCGGAACGAGACTGACGCTTCCCACCGACCAGCCGCTCGGTGCATCGACCCCGAACGTGATGGAGGAACCGATCAGTGTCCTCATCTGCGTGGCCGTCACGGTGAAGGACACCTGCTGCGGCGTTCCCGGCGTGAAGGTGATGGTCGGGTTCGTCGGTACGACCGTCAGGAACGGGGTGTAGGTGGCCGTGTTCGCGATCGTGACCGTAGCGACCTTGTCGATCGCCGTGGTGTTGCTGGAGGCCCCGCTGTCGGTGATGGAGCGCAGAACGACCGAGCGGGTCGCGCTGTTGCCGTAGTTCGTGCTGGCCGCGTCCGTGTTCTTGTAGGCGATGCCGTCGATCAGCGTGTCCATGCCGCCGTTGCTCAGCGCCATGCCGCTCAGCGTCACCGTGGCGACGCCGTTCGCCAGAGTGACCGCGTAGTTGCCGCTGGCGAAGCTGCCCGAGGTGCCGTTGCTCAGCGCGATGTCGGTGCCGCCGATGCTCAGGAACTCGGTGCTGCCGGTGCCGCCGACGTTGTGGACGGTCAGCACCATGCCGGTGAAGGTCTGACCGTTGTCCACCGTCGAGGCGGTCACCCCGTCGAACAGGTCGGTGCCGCTGCTGCCTTGGCCGGACGAGAAGCCGCCGTCCTTCGTCGTCAGCGTCAGCGTCGGCGGCACGCCGTTCGGGTCAGGCGTGGTGTTGGTGACCGACCGGCCGGTGAAGCCGGCGGCGTCGAGGCCGCCGCCGAAGGACTGGATGGCGTTGGCGTCGTCACCCGCAGTGGGGTCGGCGTAGGAAACGCTGACCGTGGCGCCATGGGCGACCGGCTGGGCGAGCGTCAGCGTGACCGTCTTGTTCGCGGTGTTCACGGCAACGCCGCTGACGGTCACCGGGGAACCGCCGGCCAGGACGGTGAAGCTGCCCGCGGACGGAATGTTCACGGCGTCGAGCGCCGTGTCGTAGGTCAGCACCAGCGACGTGCCGTTGACCGCGGCGCTTTGCAGGACCGGCGCCGAGGGGGCGCCGATGTTGATGACGGCGGAGATGCCGGTGAGGGTGCCGATGTTGTCGCTGACGCCGCTGTCGGTGACGCTGGAGAGGGTGATGATGCGCTGGCCGTCGGACGGCGTGCCGGCGACGTTGTTGTAATAGAAGCCGTCCAGGAGGGACTGCATTTCGTCAGCCGACAACCGCAGGCCGCTGATCGTCACCGTCAAGGTGCTGCCGTTGAGCGTGGCGCCGCCGGTGACCCCAAAGGGGCCGTTCATCAAGCTGGCGCCGTCGGCCAGATTCATGATGGCGGCCATGGCCCCGGGAACCATGAAGATCAGGTATTCCGACGCACCGTCCAGGACGCCGGTCACGGTGAAGGTCAGGCCGGTGAAGACCTGTCCCAGATCATTGGCGTTCGCCGTGACCGACGAGAACAGGTCCGCCGGGCTCGAGGAGTTGGTGAAGGTCGTCGCGTTGCCTGTCGCCGTCAGGCTCGGGGCGTTGACCGCGCGGGTGGTCGTGACCATGGTGGCGAAGCGGGTGTCCGGAAGATCCAGGCCCGACAGGTTCTGCAGGACGTTGGCGGTGTCGTTGCCCGCGGTGGGATCGGTGTAGGTGAAGCGGACGTAATCCCCCTGAGCGAGCGGGCTCACCGTGGTCAGAATCAACTTGTTGCCGGAGATGACCGCCGAGCGCAGATCGACCTTCGTGCTGCCCACGAGGATGGCGTCGGTGCCCAGGTCCAGCGGAATATAGCTGTCGACGGCGCCGAAACTGGAAAGCTGCAACGGACTCTGGGCGTCAAGGGCCTGATCGAACGTCACGATGATGACGTTTTCGCCGACATAGGCATCGATGGCCGTGACGGACGGCACCGTGGTGCTCGGATCGGGCGAATTGTTGGTGACCGACTGGCCGGCGAAGCTGGCGGCGTCACTGCCGCCGGTGCCGGCCTGGATGGCGTTGGCGTCGTCGCCCGCGGTGGGGTCGGTGTAGGAGATGGCGACGGTGTCGCCATAGGCGACCACCTGGCTGAGCGTCAGCGTGACCGTCTTGTTCGCCCCGTCCACGGCGACGCCGCTGACGGTGACCGGCGTGCCGCCGACCGTGACGGTGAAGGCGCCCGGCGCCGGCGGGTTGGCGGAATCGAGCGCCACGTCGTAGGTGAGCACCAGTGAATCGCCGGTCACCGCGGCGCTTTGCAGGACGGGAGCCGGCGCCGGTCCGGTCACGGTCACGGTGGCGGAGACGCCGGTGAGGGTCGAGGTGTGGTTGTTGCCGCCGTCGTCGGTGACGCTGGTGACCGTGATGACGCGGTTGCCGGGCGTGACGTTGCCGGAGACGAGGGTTCCGCCGGTGTAGTTGATGTAGGACAGGCCGTCGATCAGCGTCGCGAGCTGGGCGTTGGTGTGGTTCAGCCCGGTCAGGGTGACGGTCACCGTGGTTCCGTTGACCGCCACGTTGGCGAAGACGCCCAGCCCGGACCCGGTGATTCCCGGCAGGGGCGTCGGGCCGCCGCCGGCGATCGACAGGGGCAGGGCGCTGCTCCCGATGCCGAGCAGCGCCTCGGCGTCGGACACGCCGGTGATCGTCAGGGTCAAGCCGGTGAAGACCTGCCCCGCGTCGTTTGTGTTCGCCGTGACCCCGGAGAACAGATCGGCGCCAACGGGCGAGCCCTGGCTGAAGGTCGGCGTGCCGCCCGTCGCCGTCAGGGTGGGCAGGGTCAGTGGCGGTGCGCCGACATTGATGGTGGCGGTGATGCCGGTCAGGCTGGCCGTGTTGTTGCTCGCCCCGTCGTCGGTGACGCCGGTGAGGGTGACGACACGCTGGCCGTTGGACGGCGTGCCGGCGATGTTGTTGTAGGCGATGCTGTCGATGAACGACTGCATGTCGGCGGCCGAGTACTGCAGGCCGCTGATCGTCACCGTGGCGGTGCTGCCATTGAGCGTGACGCCGCCGACAGCCGACCCGACGAAGGGACCCGTCAGGGTGCCGGCGCCGGTCAGCGCGATGGCGACGGGCCCCCCCATCATCCCCGGTATGGTGAAGCCCAGCATTTCCGACGCGCCGTCGACGAGGCCCGTCACGGTCAGCGTCAGGCCGGTGAAGACCTGCCCCGTATCGTTGGTGTCGGCCGTGACCGACGAGAACAGATCCACCGGATTGGAACTGTTGGCGAAGGTCGTCGTGCCGCCCGTCGCCGTCAGCGTCGGCAGGGTCGAAGACGCCGCACCGATATTGACGGTGCTGGAGACGCCGGAGATGCTGGCGGTGCTGTTGCTGCTGCCGTCGTCCGTGACGCTGTTGACGGTGATGACGCGCTGGCCGTTGGACGGGGTGGTGGCAGTGTTGTTGTATTCGAGGTCGTCGAGGAGCCACCCCATGTCGGCATCCGACGCCTCCAGGCCCGTGAGCGTCACGGTCGCCGTGCTGCCGGTGACGATAACGGTCGCGGTGACGACCGCTCCGCCCGGCATCGTCGGATTCGCGGTGCCTGTGCCGTTGACCAGGCTGAGTTGGAGCGGATTGGTCGCGCCGGGTATGTAGAAGGTCAAGGATTCCGCCGCACCGTCCTGGACGCCCGTCACGGTCAGCGTCAGGCTGGTGAAGACCTGCCCCGTGTCGTTGGTGCTGGCCGTGATCGACGAGAACAGGTCCACCGGGTTGGAGCTGTTGGTGAAGGTCGTCGTGCCGCCCGTCGCCGTCAGCGTCGGCGCCGTGGTCGGACGGGCTCCATAGACCGTGACATTGTTCTGAAAGGTCGCGACATCGTCACCGGACAGCGATGCCTGGAGAACGCCGCTGGTCTGATTGCCGGTCGGGTCCTCATACTTGATGGTGAGCACGTCACCGCTGGTGAACGTCTCCATTGGAAGCGTCAGCGTCAGCGTGTTGCCGGAGATCACGGCGGCCGTCAGGTTGGTCGCGGCACCGTTGATCTCCACGCTGCCTGGGGTCAGCATGTCGGAGGCGAAGTAACTCAGGTTCGGCTGGCTTGCGGCGTCCAGCGCCTGATCGAACGTCAGCACGATGGTATTTTCACCGGCGTAGGCGACGCCGCTCACGATGGTCGGAGCGGCCATCACCCCACAATACGAGTCGAACCGCAGCGCATCGGTGGTGACGGCGCCATGGCTCCAGTCGAGGTCCCAGTCGCCGCCCCGGTCCGCGGCACCCGTGGGCGTCCGCGAGGCCGCGACGTTGGCGCCCGTCGCCTCCGCCAGCGCGGTGAGGAAGTCGGCGCCCCGGCCCGACGCCACGTTGCAGCCGTAGAGCAGGATGTCGCCATCCGGGGCGAGGCTGGAGGCGATGGACGCCAGTTCCTCGACGCGCTGCGCCAGGGCCCCGGTATCGAACCGGCCGGAGCCGAGCTGGAGGCCGCCTTCGAAACCGTGGCTGAGCACATGAATGGCGTGAATGTCGCGGCGCCCCTCCAGCGCCCGCGCCATCGCCGCCATGCCATCCGCACGGCTGTCGATCAGAAAGACCTCAATGCCGGCCGGCGTCTCGGCCTTCAACGCCTGCCAGTCGTCGAGCGCCGTGTCGATGAACGCAACCTCGAGCCTCGGAGCCTTGGGCATACCCTCACAGCCCAGGATAGCGGGGACGGGCCGGGACACGGTCGAATGGAGCATGACGAGCATTCCTCGAAGGGGTTAGGCGCTTTGAGACCTCCTTTCGGCCTATACACACACAAGTTGCTTTAGTAAAATGCAGGGTTATAAAGTCCGGAATTCACGCCATGAATTTGAACCGCATCGACTTGAATCTGTTAGTGGTTTTCGACGCGATCGCGCGTACGGGCTCGGTGAAGGACGCCGCCCCGCAACTGGCGCTGAGCCAACCGGCCGTCAGTCACGCGCTGAACCGGCTTCGCGTTCTGATGGACGACCCGCTGTTCGTGCGCGCCCGCAACCGGCTGGTGCCGACAGAGCGGGCGCAATCGATGATTGGACCTGTGGCGGGCATCCTCCAATCCGTCCGCGTCCTGATGAGCAGCGACGGATCGGACATCGTCGAGGACAACCGCCATTTTCGGATCGGCATCAGCGATTTCGCCGCCCTGACCATCGTGCCAAGGCTCACCCGGAAGCTTCAGCAGATCGCCCCCAACGTGACGCTGGAACTGATCAATGTCGGGGAGAACACCCTGAACCAGCTGGCCGGCGGCGAACTCGACTGCACCTTCTGGGGGCTTCAGCCCCCGGAGTCACCCTATCTGTCGCAATTCCTTTTCCATGACAGTTTCGTCGGTTTCTGTTCCGCGGACCACCCTCTGATGGAACTGGGCGACCAGGGCGTTTCCATTGACGACTATTTGCTTTACCCACACGCCATCGCCCAGTTCCGCGCTTCGGGATCGAGCCCGATCGACGTCTTCCTGAAGGGCATCGGGCGTCACCGGACCATCGCCCTGCGTTCCCCGAGCTTCATGAGCAACATCACCGCCATCGTGGGAACGAAGATGATCGCAACCCTGCCGTCACTGCTGGAATCGATCGCCCTGTCGCAAGGCCTGCTGTCCTTCCCGTTGCCGTTCCTGATCCCGAATTTCAATTACTCGCTGGTTTGGCACCGCCGCACCGAGGCCGACCCTTCCGGCATCTGGCTGCGGCGCCTTCTGGTCGAGATGCGCTGACCGGTCAACTTTGCAACAGAGCCCAATGGCTCGCCCGCGCCGGCGATGCCGGGCAATCCGGCGATTCCGTGGAAGCCGAAACCTGTCGTCAACACGCGGAGCCCTGGATCCGTGAGGCTCCACGGACCCACCGATCGCGACCGGCCCGTGGCCGGGCGGTTCAGGCCAAGCGGCCTCCGGGAAGCGCGGAGCGGCTCACGGCCCGCGCAACGGAACTCGGCACGCTCCGACCCCCGACTGCGGGCAGCGGGGACGCCCGCTACCTCAGCAGGGTCGCTGCCGGTCGAAAGAAGCTTTTGCGGCCGCGCTTGAACCCCATGAGGGGTGTGGCTATTCCGCCGAAGGCATCGGCCGCGTCATCGGCGTCGAGCACGATCATGTCCGCCCGTCCGCCGACCGCAATGCCATAGTCCGCGATCCGCATCAGTCGGGCGGCCCCGGTGGAGATCATGTCGAGGCAGTCGCCGAAGCGTTCAGGCCCCAGATGCATGAGGTTCGCATAGAGATTGCCCATCCGCATCAGCGAGCCGTCGCCAAATGGCGTGAACGGATTCAGGACATTGTTGGTCGCGACCGAGACGGTCACGCCGCCTTCCGCCAGCCGATGAACCGGCGCCACCCCGCGCGGAGCGCGGTGGCTGACGTCGCGCCCATTGAGATAGAGATCCGTCGCGGGCAAGGCCGTCACCCCCACGCCGGCATCGGCCAGGAGCGCAATCATCCGCTCCAGCGCCGCATCATCGATGGCCGCGAGCTTGGTGGCATGGCCGACGGCGACCCGCCCCTGCCAGCCCGCCGCCATGGTCCGCCGGCAGATTTCCTCAAGGTGGGACCAGCTGGGATCGAGATCGAAGTCCAGATGGAAATCGAGATCGACGTCGTGCGCCACCGCCAGGGCGAATATCCGTTCCATCTGCAGGGAAGGATCGGCATCGGTGTAAGGACAGCCACCCAGGAGATCGGCCCCCTCCGCCAGGGCCTGGGTCAGCAGCCGTTCGACCGCCGGATCATGGGTCATCCCCTCCTGCGGGAAGACGCAGATCGACAGATCGATGGCGAAGGCATAATCCCGCTTGAGCCGCTTCATGGCCTCGAAACTGCGCAGGCCGACCAGCGGATCGAGCTCCACATGGGCCCGCATGTGCATGGTGCCCTGCGTGATCGCCCGCTCCAGGGTGCGGGCGCCGCGCTCGTAGACATCCTCGATCGTGAAATCCCTTTTCAGGCGGGACACCGCGGCGATTGCCCCCGTGAGTCCGCCGCCGGAATCGCGGCACCGGCAGAGCAGACAGGATTTGTCGAGATGGATGTGCGTATCGACCAGCCCCGGCAGGACGAGACGCCCGCCGGCATCCTCCTCGCGGACGGCGGTACCGGCCAAGGCAGGGCCGATGGCGGCGATCCTCCCCTGCCTGACCGCGATGTCCTGCAGGCCTTGCCCTCCCCACAGGCGGGCGTTGCGCAAGAGAAGGTCGAAATTCTGGTTCTGCGGCATTTCAGATCCGGCGTGACATTTGCATGCATAAACCGTATGCACTTTCGATGCCATCGTGACCACACTTGCGGAGTTCCCAATGAGTGAGATGACCGAACGCGATCTGCAGGCCGTGAAGGATTATCTGGACGCCTCCATGGCACCCGATCCCGTGCGCGCGGCGAAGCATGTGGCCCCGGGGTTCATCTGCCGCTTCACCGGGCATCGCGTGTTCGATACGCCGAGCGGGCCGACCGGCTTCAACGCCGCCCGCTACAAGTGGGTGAAGAAGCGGATCGAGCGCTATGACGTGGTGCCGGGCGAGACGGAAACCATCGTCTACAGCCTCGGCTACCTGTATGGCGCCTGGCCGGACGGCACGCCCTTCGACAACAACCGCTATGTCGACCGCTTCGTGGTGCGGGACGGGCTGATCGTCGAAACCGATGTCTGGAACGACAGCGCCGAATGGATCCTCGATCCGTCCTGCGCCCGCTGACCTCTAATCCTGGCGCCCTTACTCGGTATAGGGCGCCAGGATATCCATGAGGTCGCGGCTCCTGGCGCCCGAGCTTTGCAGCAGCGCGCGGGAAGCCACGGCCTCCAGATGCTCATCCATGAGGGCGCAGGCCTTGTCGGCGGGGCCGGTCCGGATCGCCTCGATCAGTTCCAGATGCTCGTTGACCGCGCATTCGGAGGAATGGGGACGGCTGAAGACCGCCAGCGACAATCCCGCGCGGTAGCAGATCTCCGTCACGTAGCGGATCAGGACGGGCTTGCCGGTCATTTCCGCCAGCCGGACATGGAATTCCGTCGCCAGGCGGATCGAAATCCCCTCGGCGCCATGCCGGGCCTGATGTTCGGCGTCGACGATGGCCTTCAACTGCTTCACCTGGGCCTCGGTCAGCTTGCCGGCCAGATGCCGGACGACCTGACGCTCGAGATCGACCCGGATGTCGAAGATGTCCCGCGCATCCTCGAAGGACGGCACGGCGACCACGGCGATGCGGTTCCGGCGCAGATCGACGAGGCCTTCCGCCGCCAACTGCCCGAGCGCGCTGCGGGCGATGGTCCGGCTGACGCCGAAGCGTTCGCCCAGCGAATCCTCCGGCAGCCGGTCCCCCGGCGACAGCGCACGCTCGATGATCGCGCGCCGCAAGGCCGTGCAGATCACCGCGACACGGTCGCCCCCGGTTTTCCTCGAACGCTTTTCCTCGGCCATCACCGCCCTCTCCCACTCCGCTCTGCATAAGGGAGGTCAGGCGGGAATTCAACTCGCCAAGTGCCGCATTTGAATGCAACAGCTTCACCACCCTGCACAAATGAAATGCATACATTGATTGTACACACTTTTCCTTGCCAAAAGCCTGTCACCCCCGACGTGAAGTGCGGCCGGCCCCGGAAGTTGGCGCACCTGTTGCATACAGTTGATCAGTCCGTCACGAGGTGCGCCGCATGTCCCCATCCCAAGCCATCCAGCAAGGCCGCTCTTCCATCGCCGTCGAGCTTTCGCAGGCCGCCGTTTCGTTCGGGAAGCCGGGCAAGGCCGTTCCAGCCCTGCAGGAGACGAACCTTCGGATCGCCGATGGCGAATTTGTCGCCCTGGTCGGCCCGTCGGGCTGCGGAAAGTCGACGATCCTGCGGCTGACCGCCGGCCTGCTGCAGCCGACCCGGGGGGCCGTCCTCGTCGGCGGGCGCGAGGTGGCGGCCAAGGCCCTGCGCATCGGCATGGCCTTCCAGAATCCGACCATGCTGCCCTGGCTCACCATCGAGCGGAACGTCATGCTGCCGCTGAAGATCGTGCGGCCCTTCCGCTCCGATTATCGCGCCAAGCGCAAGACGGAGTATCGCGACCGGGTGCACGCCCTGCTGGCCGATGTCGGGCTCGACAAGTTCGCCGGCCATTACCCCTGGCAACTGTCGGGCGGGATGCTGCAGCGCGCCAACCTCTGCCGCGCCCTCATCCATGAACCGAGCCTGCTGCTGCTCGACGAGCCGTTCGGCGCGCTCGACCAGTTCACCCGCGAGGAGCTGTGGGGGACGATGCAATCCCTGTGGCTGAAGCGCAAACCCACCGTTCTGCTCATCACCCACGACCTGAAGGAGGCGGGGTTCCTCGCCTCGCGCGTCTGCGTGATGAGCGCCCGCCCCGGCCGCATCATCAACGACAGCGCCGTCGACTTTCCCCGCCCGCGCACGATCCAGATGACCTTCGATGCGGATTTCGTCGCCCTCAATCAGCGCCTGCGCGACCTCATCATCGACGCGCGCACCGACACCGCCATCCGCGGAGCCTGAGCCATGAGCTACGAACTGCGCCGCCGCCTCTGGGCCGCCATCCTCATCCTCGGCTTCTTCGCGACCTGGGAATTCCTCTGCCTCGCCCTTCAGGTCTCCGATCTGGTCCTCCCCCGCCCGACCCAGGTCTTCGCGACGCTGGTCTCCCGCCTCGGCATCCTCTGGCCGCATGTGCTTCAGACCCTCTGGACCACGATGATCGGCTTCGCCCTGGGCGTCACCGTCGGGGTGGTCATCGGGGCGGCCGTCGGCGTCTCCCGCACCGCCTACGACACGGTCTATCCCCTGCTGATCGGCTTCTCCTCGATTCCCAAGGTCGCCGTGGTGCCGATCTTCGTGCTGTGGTTCGGATCGGGCGCGACGCCGGCCATCCTCACCGCCCTGGCGATGTGCTTCTTCCCGATCGTCGTCAACATCGCGACCGGCCTCGCCACCACCGAGCCGGAGCTGGAGGACGTCCTCAAGTCGCTCGGCGCCAGCAAGCTCGACATCCTCTGGAACGTCGGGTTGCCCCGCACCATGCCCTTCTTCTTCGCCTCGCTGAAGATCGCCGTCACCTTCGCCTTCGTCGGCAGCGTGCTGTCCGAAACCGTCGCCTCCAACAAGGGCATCGGCAACGTGATGATGACGGCCTCCTCGAACTTCGACGTGCCGCTGGTCTTCGCCGGCCTCTTCCTGCTCGCCGCCCTCGGCATCCTGCTCTACGTCGCCTTCTCGCTGGTCGAGGCGCGCGTCACCGGCTGGGCCACCCGTCGCCAGGGCTTTGCTTCCGCCTGAACCGTCATCCCGAAACGGAGCCTACCATGTTGAAAAAGCTTCTCTCGACGCTCGCACTCGGTCTTTGCCTGAGCGGGCCGGGCCTGAGCGGACCGGCGTTGGCCGAAACCAACATCAAGTTCACCCTCGGCTGGAAGACCCAGGGCTCCGACGCTCCCTTCCTGCTGGCGCAGCAGAAGGGCTACTTCAAGGCCGAAGGGCTGAACGTCACCATCGACCAGGGCGAAGGGTCGGCGGCCACCGTGACGCGCATCATGTCGGGCGCCTATGACGCCGGCTTCGGCGACATCAACGCGATCATCCAGAACGCGGCGACCCGCCCCGGCGAGGTGCCGATCATGGTCTATCAGCTCTGGAACAAGCCGCCCTTCGCCATCGTCTCGAAGAAGGCGACCAACATCACCAAGCCCGCCGATCTCGTCGGCAAGAAGCTGGGCGGCGCCCAGGGCACCCCGACCACCCGCCTCGTCACCGTGCTCGGCACGCTCAACAAGGTCGATATGACCAAGGTCGCCCTCGAGAACATGGGACCGAACCTGCAGGAGCCGATGCTGATCAAAGGCGACATCGACGGCGCCCTGGTCTTCAACATCACCAGCTGGTTCAACCTGATCAACAACCGTCAGGACCCCGCCAAGGACTACAACTGGCTGCTGTTCGGCGAATTCGGCCTCGACCTCTATTCCAACGGCATGATGGTCTCCCAGAAGCTGATCAAGGAGAACCCGGACGCCGTGGCCGGCCTCGTCCGCGCGGTCAACAAGGCGGCGGTGGAGATCGGCGCGGATGCCGAGGCCGGGGTGAAGGCGGTCCTCGCCTACGACAATCTGGCCAAGGAGGAGCTTGAACGCGCCCGCATGAAGTTCTCCTACGAGCAGCTCATCCTGTCGCCCGAAGTCGAGCGGCTCGGCCTTGGCGACGTGGACGACGCGCGCCTCGCCCGCTCGATCGGCATCATGGTCGAAGGCTACCAATTGACCGCCACGCCCAAGCCGGAACAGGTGTTCACCCGCCAGTTCCTGCCGCCGGCGGCCGACCGCAAGCTCGCCTACAAGGCTGACTGATCGCGGGCAGCAAGGCCCGGCCGGAACAGCGGCCGGGCTTCATTTCGGCGAGACTCGCCGATCTTCTTCAGATAGGACACCAGCCTGCCGATGTTCTGGTCCAGGGAATCGACCATGGCCGCGTAAACCGCCATCCGGCGCGCTTCGACGTCCTTCTGCTGCTGGAAAAGCTGCTCCCATTTCGGCCAGAGCGCGGGCGGCTCGGACGGCGTCATGTTTGCCGGGATCAGCCCTGCCGCCTGCATGCGCTTGAACCGCTCGTTCCGAATGGCCTCGTATCCCGCCTTGCCTCGTATCCCGCCTTGTAGGTGTCCTTGTACTTCTCGATGAGGTGGTCGGGCGCCTGCAGGGGGAAGTGCGGCGCCGTGTACAACGGCCGGGTCGGGTTTGGTTTCAGACGCGCTCGCGCGCGGGGCCGGGGCTTCCGGCGCCTTGTGGAAGATGCCGTCCTTCATGATCGCCAGGAGGCGCTTCCGGTCCTGCAGGATGGGTGACGTCCGCGAGAGGATCGCCATCGACCAGCAGCAGGTCGGCCAGACAGCCCGGCGGAAATCATGGAACTGCGGCTGATGGTCGAGCCGCAGGCGGCGGAGCTGGCTGCCGTCGGGCCACCGCGGCGGATCTCCACCGGATGGAGGAATGTTTGGCCCATGCCGAGCGCGCCCAGGACGTTCCGGAATTCGAGCGCTGGGACGGCATGCTGCATGTGGCGATCATCGGCGCGGCCAAGAACGGCTTGCTGGCGGACGTCTGCGACGCGATCAACGCCATCCGGAACCAGCCGGAATGGGCACGGCTGAAGGTGCGCAGCCTCACGCCGGCGCGGTGCGCCGTCTATGAGGAGCAGCACCGGCGCATCGTCAGCGCGCTCAAGGACCGTGACGGGGATCAGGCCCGTGCGGACCTGCAGGAGCATCTGCTGCAGGTCCGCACCAATCGTCTGGGAAGCTGAACCGCACCACGAATGTGAGCTGGCCCCATCTCCCGGGCGGTTTGGCGGCTGAAACAGGTTCTGCCCCCGGCGACGGCTCACGACATCTGGTTGATGGCCTTGCGGAACCGCGCCAGCGACAGGCTGAACAAGGCCACGCCGATCCCGATGAGCGCCAGGAATTGCGGCCAGACCACATCGAGGCCGGCACCGCGGTACAGGATGGCCTGGGCCAGCGTGACGAAGTGCGTCGTCGGCGCGGCGAGCATCACGTCCTGAACGAGTGCGGGCATGCTTTCGCGCGGCGTCATGCCCCCCGACAGCATCTGCAGCGGCACCATCACCAGGATCAGCAGCATGCCGAACTGCGGCATGCTGCGGGCCACCGTCCCCAGGAAGACCCCCATCGACGTGGCGGCGAACAGGTGCAGCGCGGCCCCGGCGAGGAACAGGGTGACGGAGCCGCCGATGGGAACCGCCAGCAGCCCCTGAACGACAATGACCAGCGAGACGGCGCAGGCAACGAGCACGACCAGGGCCATCGACCAGATCTTGCCGACGATGATCTCGAAGGGTGTGACGGGCATCACGAGCAGATGCTCGATGGTGCCGTGCTCGCGCTCCCGGATCAGGGCGGCGCCGGTCAGGATGATCGACAGCATCGTGACCTGGTTGATCACCTCGATCACCGATCCGAACCAGCCCTTGTTCATCTCGGGGTTGAAGCGGACCCGCAGGGCGAGATCGACCGGAAGGGCCTGTTCCCCACGGTAGCGTTGCACGAAGGCGTTGACCTCCCCGCCGACGATCTGCTGGACGTAGCCGCTCCCGGAAAAGGCCTGGGTCATCCGGGTCGCATCGACGTTGAGCTGGATCGCCGGCTGGCGCCCGGCGAGGACGTCGCGCTGGAAGTCGGGCGGAATGTCGAGCGCGAAGGTGTCGAGCCCGGCATCCATGCGGGCATCCATCTCGGCGGGCGTGATCAGGACCGGCGGCAGGAAGAAGGGCGGGTAGAAGGCGCCGACGATGCGGGCCGACAGGGGTGAGCGGTCCTCGTCGACGACGGCGATCGCCGCCTTGTTGAGCGTCTCCGGTATGGCGGTCGCCGCGGTGTAGATCGCGACGGTGAAGGAATAGACGATGAGGATCAGCAGCATTGGGTCGCGGGCGAGGCTGCGCAGCTCCTTGATGCCGAGGTTCAGGATGTTGGACACCTGCATCGGTCAGGTCTCCTGCTTCTTCAGCAGCAGCGCGCTCACGCCGATCAGGACCGGCGCGGCGATCAGCAGCGCGACGAAGGCGGCGTGCAGATCCCCGAAGCCCAGGGCTTTCGAGAAGACGCCCCGCGACACGGTCAGGAAATGGGTGGTCGGGTAGACCTCCCCGATGAGCGCGGCGGCTCCCCCCAGGGACGAAACCGGATCGATCATCCCGGAATACTGGGTCGCCGGGATCAGCGTCGCGATGGTGGTGCCGAAGATGGCGGCGATCTGGCTGCGCATGAAGCTGGACATCAGGAGCCCCATGGCGGTCGCCGCGATGGTGTAGAGCAGGGCGCCGGCGGACAGGGCCAGCAGGTTCCCGGTCAGCGGCACGCCGAAGACGGTGACCGCCAGCGCCACCATCAGCAGGAAGTTGAGCATGGCCAGCCCGACATAGGGCAGTTGCTTGCCGAGCAGGAACTCCAGCCTGGTGACCGGCGTGACATAGAGGTTGATGATCGAGCCGAGTTCCTTCTCGCGC
Organism: Azospirillum himalayense; assembly: GCF_042657465.1. NCBI lineage: Bacteria > Pseudomonadati > Pseudomonadota > Alphaproteobacteria > Rhodospirillales > Azospirillaceae > Azospirillum > Azospirillum himalayense. Next base: position 21,285 of record NZ_JBHSLC010000109.1, read on the forward strand.
ACCACGCTGAGCGCCGCCAGCATCGCCGGGATCAGCAGCAGCAGGATCGGGATGACCGCCGGCACGATGGCCTTCAGGCTCTCGACGTCCGGGTTGTAGCGGAAGCGGGTCTCTATGGTGGCGAGGCTGGGCGTGCTGGTTCGGGAGGCCAGCCATTGGCTGTGCATGCCCTGCACGTATCCGTTGACCGTCTCGGCCCGCGTCGGCATGGAACCGTCGATCCACGCCCCGATCTGGACTTGGCGCCCGCGGGCGACGTCACGCCCGAAGCCCGGCGGGATTTCCAGCGCCAGGGAGAGATCCCCCGCCCGCATGCGCCGGTCGAGATCCTCGTAGTCGATGATCGGCGCCCGTTCGACGAAATAGCGGGAGCCCGCGAGGTTGAGCGCGTAGTCGCGGCTCACCGTCGTCTGGTCCCGGTCCAGGACCGCGAAGGACAGGTCCTCCACATCCATGTTGATGCCGTAGCCCATGATGACCATCAGCAGGAGGCTGCCGACCAGGGCGAGCGTTGCCCGGATGGGATCGCGCCGCAACTCCAGCGCCTCCAGGAGCGAGTAGCTGAGCATGCGCCGCGGGTTGAAGAATCGGCCTTCCGCGCGTTCGCCGGGAGGGGCGGCGGGCGAGGGAAGCTGTCGGCGATCGTCAGGAGCCGCTGCCGCGTCGCTGTCCCGGCGTTCCGCCACGGCGTCCTCCAGATAGCCGATGAAGGCCTCCTCCAGCGTCGCGGCGCCGCGCTTCGCGACGAGCGCCGCCGGCGTGTCGCTGACCAGCACGCGGCCGGCGTGCATCAGCGAAATGCGGTCGCAGCGTTCGGCCTCGTTCATGAAATGGGTCGAGATGAAGATCGTCACCCGGTCCCGGCGCGCCAGCCCGATCATGATCTCCCAGAAGGCGTCGCGCGCGATGGGGTCGACGCCCGACGTCGGCTCGTCCAGGATGAGCAGGGCGGGCTCATGGACCATCGCGACGGCGAGGGACAGGCGCTGGCGCTGGCCGAGCGGCAGCCGGTCCGGCAACGCCTCCATCGCGTCGGCGAGGCCGAAGCGTTCCGCCACCGCCGCGACCCGGCGGGGCAGGACGTCCTCCGGCACCTGGAACAGGCGGGCGTGCAGTTCCAGGTTCTGCCGGATCGTCAGCTCCGAATAGAGCGAGAAGGACTGGGACATGTAGCCGACGCGCCGCCGGGTCTCGATATTGCGGGCCTCCACCGGCTGCCCGAACAGCCGGGCCTCGCCGTCGCTCGGCTGGAGCAGGCCGGTCAGCATCTTCATCGTCGTCGTCTTGCCGCAGCCGTTGGAGCCGAGGAAGCCGAAGATCTCGCCGCGCGGTATGCGGAAGCTGACATGGTCGACCGCCACGAAACCGCCGAAGCGCATGGTCAGGCCCTTCGCCTCGATGGCGATGTCGCTTGCGTCTCCCGTGCGCGGCACGATCGCGACGGCCTTGTGGCCGCGGCGCTTCTCCTCGGGCATCAGCGCGACGAAGGCCTCCTCCAGCGTCGCGGTTCCGGTGCGGTCGAGCAGCTCCCGCGGGCTGCCGGTGGCCAACACGCGCCCCTCGTCCATGGCGACGAGCCAGTCGAAGCGCGCCGCCTCTTCCATGTAGGCGGTGGCCACCACCACGCTCATGCCGGGACGGTCCGCCCGGATGCGGTCGATCAGTTCCCAGAACTGCCGCCGCGAGAGCGGGTCCACGCCGGTGGTCGGCTCGTCGAGGATCAGCAGGTCCGGATCGTGGATGAGCGCGCAGCACAGGCCGAGCTTCTGCTTCATGCCGCCGGACAGCTTGCCGGCAGGCCGGTCGAGGAACGGCGCCAGACCGGTGCTGCGCGTCAGGTCGGCGACGCGGCGCCCGCGTTCGGCCCGGTCCTGACCGAACAACCGCCCGAAGAAGTCGAGATTCTCGGCGATCGACAGCGTCGGGTAGAGGTTCTTGCCGAGGCCCTGCGGCATGTAGGCGATGCGGGGACACACGGCGCGGCGGTGGCGCGCCTGGGCCATGCTGCCGCCCAGCACCTCGACCGTCCCTTCCTGCAGGGCACGCGCGCCCGACATCAGCGACAGCAGGCTCGACTTGCCGACCCCGTCGGGACCGATCAGCCCCGAGACGCGCCCCGCCGGAACGTCCAGACTGACCCCGTCGATGGCCCGGACCTTTTTGTACATCAGACGAACGTCCCGCAGACGCGCGACGGGTGATGCGGCGGAGCGGTCGGCGGCACCGCTCATGGCACGAGGTTCTGCAGGTTGGCCGGCCATTCGGTGTCCGGATCGATCCGCACATAGGCCACCCCCGGCAAGCCGGTCTTCACGTCACGGATGTATTTCTTGAGCAGCGGGGGCGGGATCTGGGCCTTGATCCGGAACATCAGCTTCTGGCGTTCGCTGGCGGTCTCCACGGTCTTCGGGGTGAACTGGGCGACGTCGGCGACGAAGGTGGCCTTGGCGGGAATGACGTATTGCGGGAAGGCGTCGAGCGCGATCCGCACCTCGGTGCCGATCCTCACCCGCCCGGCGGATTCCGTCGGCAGGAAGAAGGTCATGTAGACGTCGCTGAGATCGACCATGTTCAGCACCCGCCCGCCGGCGCCGAGCACCTCGCCCGGCTGCGCCACCCGGAACTGCACCCGGCCGTCGCGCGGCGAGCGGAGGGTGCTGTCCTTGATGTCGGCCTGGATGCGCTCGATGGTGGCCGCGGCGGCGTCGACCGCCGCATGGGCGTTGACGACCTGGGCCTCGGCCGTGGCGATGGCGGCGTCGGCCGCGGCGACCTGCGCCTTGGCCGCGCTGACCGCGGCGTTCGCGCTTTCGAAGCGGGCGCGGTCGGTGTCGAGGACCTGCCGCGATGTCGTGCCGCGCGCTTCCAGCTCCTCGGACCGGGCGAGCTGCTTCTGGGCGACGTCCCGCTCGGCCTCGCGCTGGGCCACCAGGGATTGCGCCGACTGCCGTTCGGCTTGGCGCTGGAGCACCTGATGGCGGGCGGTCTCGACGCCGATGACCGCCTGTTGCTTCTGCGCTTCGGCCTGCTTGGCCTGGGCCTGGAGCACGTCGGTGTCCATCCGGGCGAGCACCTGCCCGGCGGTGACGAAATCACCCTCATCGACCAGGATGTCCTCGACCCGCCCGGCGGTTTTCGTGGCGATGTCGATCTCGACCGCCTCGATCCGGCCGTTGCCGCTGGCCAGACCGGCAGGCAGGCCTCTGGGTTGCAGAAGCGACCACACTCCATACAGGATCACGGCGACGGACAGAGCGATTGCGGCCTTGAGCAGCCACCGGCTTGGCTTCCTCATCATCCACCAGTCCATTCGCTTGCAGGCAACGCCTTCAAGGGCATCCAGCCTATCAGACCGGCCGCGCGCCTCCACAGGGATTTTCAGCTTGAGGTGGAAAGCTTTTTGCCGCATCGGCGCGTTCGCGCACGTCCCTAAAGGATCGGTCCGGGCACCGACAGAAAGCCATCCATGGCCAGCGCGATTCCCCCCATGGGCACGGCGTCCGGACCGAGCGGCGAGACCAGAAGCCGCAGATCGCGGCGCAACGGTTCCAACGCGTGCTCGTCGAGGGCGGCGTTCAGCGTCGGAAGGACCAACTCCGCGACGATCGACAGATTGCCGCCCAGCACCACCAAACCCGGATTCACCAGATTGACCAGATGCGACAGCGCGAAGCCGAGGTGCGAGCCCGCTTCTTCCAGAAGGGTCCGCACAACCGTGTCGCCATCGCGCGCGGCGGCGGCGGCAGCCCAGAGGTCGGGCAGAGCGCGCGCCCGCTCGCCGGCCTGGGCGAGGATCGAGGTTTCCGAGACGTAGGTTTCCAGGCAGCCCCGCTTGCCGCAGCCGCAGGGACGGCCGCCCGGCACGACGGTCAGGTGCCCGATCTCACCGGCGAAGCCCTGCGCGCCGCGGTACAGCCGCCCGCCGAGGAACAGCCCGCCGCCGACGCCCGAATGGCCGGTCAGATAGACGAAGTCCTCCACGCCCCGGCAGGCGCCGAACAGCCGCTCGGCCATGGCGGCGGCCTTGGTGTCGTTGTCGACATGGACCGGCGCGCCCAACGCCTCCTCCAGCAGCGGGCGGATCGGCGTGTCGCGCCAGCCCAGGTTGGGCGCCAGCACGAGCCGGCCCTCGCGGTCCATCAGCGCCGGAATGCCGATGCCGATGCCGCGCAGGGGCGGCGGTGCCGCCCCGCCCTCCGGCCGGCTCGCCGCCACGACCGCGTCGATCCCCTCGTGCAGCCGGCGCAGCGCCGTGGCGAGGTCGGTGCTGCCGGGGATCTGCGACTGCTCCACCACCGTGCCGGCCAGCGTGGTGGAGACGATGCGGATCGTTCCCGGCTCCAGCCGGGCGCCCACCAGCAGCCCGGCCGACGGGGCGATGCCGAGCGCCGTCTCCGGCCGGCCGATGCGGCGGGCGCGCGGCGCCTCGCTCCGCTCGACCAGCCCCTCCTCGATCATCTGCGCCACGATGGCCGAGGTCGTCGCCTTGTCCAGGCCGGTCAGCCGGCTGAGGTCGCGCTGCGCGCAGCTCGGGTTCTCCCGCAGCGCGTGGAAAACGCGGACCATGTTGAGGCGGCGGATCGCGGCCGAGTTGACCCTTGGCAGCATGCGGATTCCTGTCTCGCGCGTCTGGCGGCAATCGTCGGGCGCCGGGCGGGGCATACACCGAAAAGGTGGGGAATGTCGCCCCGACATGGCTTGACGCGGGCTGATTCGAATCATACGCTTCCATTTGTTAGACCGTCTATCTAATTCGCGGCCACACGAGAAGCCGCAATCCAGGGAGGGGGCGACCCCATGGCCGAGCCGCTTTTGGCAGCGTTCGGCGTCACGAAGAGCTTTGGGCCCGTCGAGGTCCTCCATGGCGTGGATTTCACCGTTCGGCATGGTGAGGTGCACGCCCTGGTCGGCGAGAACGGGGCCGGCAAATCGACGCTGATGAAGATCCTGTCCGGCTTTCACCAGCCGACCTCGGGCGCCGTGCGCGTGGATGGGCGCCCGGTGAGCTTCTCCGGCATCGGCGCCGCCGAGGCGGCGGGCGTCGTGCTGATCCACCAGGAATTCAACCTCGCCGAACACCTGACGGTGGAGGAGAACATCTTTCTCGGGCGCGAGCTGCGGCGCGGCCCCTTCCTCGACAAGCGCGCCATGCGCGAGCGGTCCCGCGCCGTCCTGGCGGAGCTGGAATGCCCGGTGGACCCGCGCGCGCGGGTGCGCGACCTCGCCGTGTCGGAGCGGCAGATGGTCGAGATCGCCAAGGCGATGTCGCGCGAGGTCCGCGTCCTCATCATGGACGAGCCGACGGCGGTGCTGACCGGCACCGAATCCGCCGTGCTGTTCGGCCTGATCCGCCGGCTGCGCGAGCAGGGGGTGGGGATCGTCTACACCTCGCACAAGCTGGACGAGGTGCGGGCCATCACCGACCGGGTCACGGTTCTGCGCGACGGCCATCACATCGCCACCCGCCCGACCGCCGAGCTGACGGAGGACGGCATCGCCCAGCTGATGGTCGGGCGGGCGATCAGCGACCTGTTCCCGGCCAAGACCCCGCCGGCGCCGGACGCTCCCATGGTGCTGGAAGCACGGGGAATAGACGTTCCCGGCTGGGTGCGGGGCGCCGGCTTCGACCTGCGCCGCGGCGAGATCCTGGGCTTTGCCGGGCTGATCGGCGCCGGACGGACGGAACTGGCGGAAGGGCTGCTCGGCCTGCGCCGCCGCACCGCCGGCACGCTGTTCCGCAACGGGGAGCCGCTGCGCGTCCGCCGCCTGGAGGACGCGGTGGCGGCCGGCATCGCCTACCTGACCGAGGACCGCAAGGGCAAGGGCCTGCTGCTCGCCAAGGGTTTGCAGCCGAACCTGACGCTGCTGGCGCTGGACCGCTACGGCCGGGTCTTCGTCGACGAGCGGCGGGAGGCCGCGGCGCTGGAGCGCGCGGTGACGGAGTTCGACATCCGCGTCCGGACGCTGGACGTGCCGGTCGGCAGCCTCAGCGGCGGCAACCAGCAGAAGCTGCTGCTCGCCAAGACCATGCAGGTCGATCCGGAGATCCTGATCGTCGACGAGCCGACGCGCGGCATCGACATCGGGACCAAGCAGCAGATCTACCAGTTCCTGCACGAGTTCGCCCGCCGGGGCGGGTCGGTGATGCTGATCTCCTCGGAAATGCCCGAGATCATCGGGCTGTCGCACCGGGTGGTGGTCATGCGCTCGGGCGTGGTGACCGGCATTTTGGAAGGTGACGAGGTCGAGGAGGGCGAGATCGTCCGCTACGCCACCGGCCTGAAGGGCTTCACATCAAAAGGAGACGCGCATGACGCCGTCGGTCATGCCTGAGGCCGCGCGGAAGCCCTCCTCCGGCTTCGATCTGAAACTCTACGGGCCGTTCCTGGCGCTGGCCGCGCTGATCGTGCTGGGCACCATCGTCAACCCGGTGTTCCTCAGCCCCGGCAACATCGGCAACGTGCTGACCCGCACCGCCTTCATCGGCATCATCGCGGTCGGGGCCACCTTCGTCATCACCGCCGGCGGGATCGACCTGTCGGTCGGCTCGCTGGCCGCCTTCGCGTCGGGCGTCATGATCGTGGTGATGAACGCGCTGGTCGGCTCCATGGGCGCCGGGCTGCCGGTCATCCTGATCGGCGTCCTGGTGGCGCTGGGGCTCGGGCTGGCGGCGGGGCTGGTCAACGGGCTGCTGGTGACCAAAGGGAGGATGGAGGCGTTCATCGTCACGCTGGGGACCATGGGCATTTTCCGATCCCTGGTCACCTACATCGCCGACGGCGGTACGCTGTCGTTGAATTCGGAGATCCGCACGATCTACCGGCCCGTCTATTACGGCGGCGTCTTCGGCATCTCCTACCCGATCCTGGCCTTCGCGGTGGTGGCGCTGATCGGCGCGCTGATCATGTACCGCACGCGCTTCGGCCGCTACTGCGCCGCCATCGGCTCCAGCGAGGACGTGGCGCGCTATTCGGCGATCAACGTGGACCGGGTCAAGCTGCTGGCCTTTGTCCTGCAGGGCATCTGCGTCGCCATCGCGGTGGTGATCTACGTGCCGCGGCTGGGCTCGGCCTCGGCCACCACGGGCCTGCTGTGGGAGCTGGAGGCCATCGCCGCCGTCATCATCGGCGGCACCATGCTGAAGGGCGGTTACGGCCGCATCTGGGGCACGGTGGTGGGCGCCGTCATGCTCACGCTGATCGACAACATCCTCAACCTGACCGGCGCCATCAGCGTCTACCTGAACGGCACCATCCAGGGGGTCATCATCATCGTCGCGGTGCTCCTGCAACGGGGGACCGTGGCGCGTCGCTGAAAAAACACGAAGAGGGAGGAATCGACCATGACGTTCCGTTTCGGTCTGGCCGCGGCGCTGGCCGCGGGCCTGATGGTGGCACCGGTCGCCGGCTGGGCGCAGCAGAAGATCAAGATGGGCGTGTCCATCCCCGCCGCGACGCACGGCTGGGCCGGCGGCCTCAACTGGCACGCCCAGCAGGCCGAGAAGCGGCTGGAGAAGCAGTACCCGAACCTCGACGTGGTGATCGTCACCGCCCGCGACGTCGGCCGTCAGGCCAACGACCTGGAGGATCTGGTCTCGGTGCAGCGGATCGACGCGCTGGTCATCCTGCCCTTCGAGTCCGCGCCGATGACCGACCCCGTGCGCGCCGTCAAGCAGGCCGGCAAGTTCGTCACGGTGGTGGACCGCGGCCTGACCGACCCGTCGATCCAGGACCTCTACGTCGCCGGCAACAACCCGCAGATGGGCGAGGTCTCCGCCCGGTTCATGAAGGAGAAGATGGGCGGCAAGGGCGACATCGTGGTGCTGCGCGGCATCCCGACCGTGATCGACAACCAGCGCGTCGACGCCTTCATGAAGGAGATCGAGGGCACCCAGATCAAGGTGCTGGGGATGCAGTACGCCAACTGGAACCGCGATGACGGCTTCAAGGTGATGCAGGACTTCCTGTCCCGCTTCCCGAAGATCGACGCGGTGTGGGCGCAGGACGACGACATCGCGCTCGGCGTCATCGAGGCGGTCAAGCAGGCCGGCCGCGAGAAGGAGATGTTCATCCTCGGCGGCGCCGGCATGAAGGACATGATCAAGCGCGTCATGGACAAGGACGTGCTGGTCCCCGCCGACGTCCTCTACCCGCCCGCGATGATCGCCGAGGCCATGGAGATCACCGCCAGGCATCTGGTGGAGAAGGCGCCGATCCAGAAGGAATACATCATCGAGGCGACGCTGGTGACCCCGGAGAACGCCGCGAAATACTACTACCCGGACTCGCCGTTCTAAGAACCTCTGCCCCCTCCCTGGCCCTCCCCCGCCTTTGGCGGTGGAGGGAACACCAGCACACTCATGGGGAGACCCATCATGAAGACGATCAAGGGGCCGGCGATCTTCCTCGCGCAGTTCGCGGGGGACGCGGCGCCGTTCAACAGCCTTCCGGCCATCGGCTCCTGGGCCGCCGGGCTGGGCTTCAAGGGCGTGCAGATCCCGTCCTGGGACGGCCGCCTGTTCGACCTCGCCCGGGCCGCGGAGAGCAAGGGCTACTGCGACGAGGTGAAGGGCGTGCTGGCCGAGGCCGGCGTGCAGATCACCGAGCTGTCCACCCACCTCCAGGGGCAGCTCGTCGCCGTGCACCCGGCCTATGACGAGGCCTTCGACGGCTTCGCCGCACCGGAGGTGCGCGGCAACCCGAAGGCCCGCCAGGAATGGGCGGTCAACCAGTTGCTGATGGCGGCCAAGGCCTCGGCCAACCTGGGGCTGACGGCGCACGTCACCTTCTCCGGCGCGCTGGCCTGGCCCTACGTCTACCCCTGGCCGCAGCGCCCGGCGGGGCTGATCGAAACCGCCTTCGACGAGTTGGCGCGGCGCTGGCGGCCGATCCTCGACGCCTTCGACGCGGCGGGGGTGGACCTCTGCTACGAGATCCATCCCGGCGAAGACCTGTTCGACGGCGCCACCTTCGAGATGTTCCTGGAGCGCGTCGGCAACCACCCGCGCTGCAACATCCTCTACGACCCCAGCCACTTCGTGCTGCAGCAGCTCGACTATCTCGGCTACATCGACGTCTATCACGAGCGGATCATGATGTTCCACGTCAAGGACGCGGAGTTCAACCCGTCCCCGCGCCAGGGCGTCTATTCCGGCTACCAGCCCTGGATCGGCCGGGCCGGGCGCTTCCGCTCGCTCGGCGACGGGCAGGTCGATTTCGGCGGCATCTTCTCCAAGCTGACCCAGTACGGCTTCGACGGCTGGGCGGTGCTGGAGTGGGAGTGCGCCATGAAGCACCCCGAGCAGGGGGCCGCCGAGGGCGCGCGGTTCATCGACGCGCACATCATCCGGGTGACCGAGAAGGCCTTCGACGACTTCGCCGGGGCCGGCACCGACGAGGCGGCCAACCGGCGCATGCTCGGCATCGGCTGAGCGGGAGGAGATCATGACCATCGAAGGGAAGACGGCCTCCGGGCCAAACCGCCGGCTGCGTCTGGGCATGGTCGGCGGCGGGCGGGGCGCCTTCATCGGGGCGGTGCACCGCATCGCCGCGCGCCTCGACGACCGTTACGAGCTGCGGGCCGGGGCGCTCTCGTCCGACCCGGAGCGCTGCCAAGCCAGCGGCGCCGACCTGTTCCTGCCGCCGGAGCGCTGCTACGCCAGCTTCGCGGAAATGGCGCGGGCCGAGGCGGCGCGCGACGACGGCATCGACGTGGTCAGCATCGTCACGCCCAACCACCTCCACCACGACGCCGCCAAGGCGTTCCTGGAGGCGGGCATCCACGTCATCTGCGACAAGCCGCTGACCACCACGGTGGAGGACGCGGAGGATCTGGCGGCGGCGGTGGAGCGCAGCGGCCTCGTCTTCGCGCTGACCCACAACTACACGGGCTACCCGATGGTGCGGCAGGCCCGCGCCATGGTGGCGGCCGGTGACCTGGGCGCCCTCCGCGTCGTGCAGGTCGAATACCCGCAGGACTGGCTGAGCACCCGGCTGGAGGAGAGCGGGCAGAAGCAGGCGGAATGGCGGACCGACCCGGCGCGCAGCGGCATCGCCGGCTGCGTCGGCGACATCGGCACCCACGCCTTCCAGCTGGCGGAGTTCGTCACCGGCCTGCGCTGCACGCGGATCGCCGCCGACCTGACCGCCTTCGTGGAGGGGCGCCGGCTCGACGACAACGCGCATATGATGCTGCGCTTCGGCAACGGCGCGCGCGGCATGCTGTGGGCGAGCCAAGTGGCGCCCGGCCATGAGAACGGGCTGCGCCTGCGCGTCTACGGCGACAAGGGCGGGCTGGAGTGGTTCCAGGAGCAGCCGAACCACCTGCGCTTCAGCCCGCTCGGCGAGCCGCCGCGCACCATCACCCGCGGCGGCCCCGGATCGGATGAAGCGGCGGCGCACGCCACGCGCATCCCCTCAGGCCATCCCGAAGGCTATCTGGAAGGCTTCGCCCAGATCTACCGCGACACCGCCGACCTGATCGTCGCCCGCATGGGCGGTGCCGCCGCCGGTGAGCAAACGGCCCTCGTCCCCACCGTCCGGGACGGCGTGCGCGGCGTGCGCTTCATCCACGCCGCCGTGGAATCGAGCCGCCGGGACGCCGCCTGGGTCGAGATTTGAAAGGATTTGCCATGACCGAAGCCTATTTCACCGGCGTCGAGCGCATCCGCTACGAGGGGCCGGACAGCGACACCCCGCTCGCCTACCGCTGGTACGACCCCGACCGCATGGTCCTGGGCCGGCGGATGGCCGACCACCTGCGCGTCGCCGTCTGCTACTGGCACAGCTTCTGCTGGCCCGGTTCCGATCCCTTCGGCGGCGGCACGCTGGACCGGCCCTGGATGCGCGCCGGCGATCCGGTGGCGCTGGCCGAGACGAAGATGGATGTGGCGTTCGAGCTGTTCGAGAAGCTCGGCGCACCCTTCTTCACCTTCCACGACCGCGACGTGGCGCCCGAGATGGGCTCCCTGCGGGAAACCCAGGCGACCTTCGCCCGCCTGACCGAGCGGTTGCAGGGCTGCATCGAGCGCAGCGGTGTCAAGCTGCTGTGGGGCACCGCCAACCTGTTCTCGCACCCCCGCTACATGGCCGGCGCGGCCACCAACCCCGACCCGGAGGTCTTCGCCTGCGCCGCGGCGCAGGTGCGCGATGCGCTGGAGGCGACGCACCGGCTGGGCGGCGTCAATTACGTGCTGTGGGGCGGGCGCGAGGGCTACGACACGCTGCTCAACACCGACATGGCGCGCGAGCTGGACCAGCTCGGCCGCTTCCTGACGATGGTGGTCGAGCACAAGCACAAGATCGGCTTCACCGGCACCATTCTGATCGAGCCGAAGCCCATGGAGCCGACCAAGCACCAGTACGACCACGATGTGGCGACGGTCTACGGCTTCCTGAAGCGCTACGGGCTGGAGAGGGAGGTCGCCGTCAACATCGAGGTCAACCACGCCACCCTGGCCGGCCACAGCTTCGAGCACGAGGTGGCGACGGCGCAGGCACTGGGCATCTTCGGCTCCATCGACATGAACCGGGGCGACCCGCAGAACGGCTGGGACACCGACCAGTTCCCCAACGACCATGTGGAGCTGGCGCTGCCCATGGCGCGCATCCTGGAGGCGGGTGGTTTCACCACCGGGGGCTTCAACTTCGACGCCAAGATCCGGCGCCAGAGCGTCGCGCCGGACGACCTGCTGCACGCCCATGTCGGCGGCATCGACACGCTGGCCCGCGCGCTGTTGGCCGGGGCGCGCCTCGTCGAGGACGGCCGGCTGCGCAGCCTGCGCGCGGAGCGCTACGCCGGCTGGAAGGGCGATCTCGGGCAAAGGCTCCTCGGCGGGCTGGATCTGGCCGGCGCGGCGGACGCCGGCCTCGGCCTCGATCCACGGCCGCGCTCGGGCCGCCAGGAGATGCTGGAGAATCTGGTGAACCGCCTTGTCTGAGGCTGCCGGCTGATTGGGGGGGAGGGTCCATGTATCTCGGCATCGACCTGGGGACGTCCGGCGTCAAGGCGGTGCTGGTCGACGAAGCACAGCGCCTCGTCGGCCAGTCCACCGCGCCGTTGGAGGTCAGCCGCCCGCACCCGCTGTGGTCGGAGCAGGACCCGGAGGACTGGTGGGCCGCCACCGGCCGCGCCGTCGCCGGACTGCGCGCCGCCCATCCCGACGCCATGGCGGCGGTGCGGGGGATCGGGTTGTCGGGGCAGATGCACGGGGCGACCCTGCTCGACAAAGGCGACCGCGTGCTGCGCCCGGCCATCCTGTGGAACGACGGGCGCAGCGGCGCCGAATGCGCGGAGCTGGAGCGCCGCGCGCCCAACCTGCGCGCCATCGCCGGCAACCGCGCCATGCCCGGCTTCACCGCGCCCAAGCTGCTGTGGGTCGCGACGCACGAGCCGGACCTGTTCACGGCGGTCGCCAAGGTGCTGCTGCCCAAGGACTGGCTGCGCCTGCGCATGACCGGCGACCACGCCTCGGACCTCTCGGATTCCGCCGGCACGCTGTGGCTGGACGTCGGCCGACGCGCGTGGTCGGACGAGCTGCTGGCCGCCACGGGGCTCGGCGAGGCGCACATGCCGAGGCTGTACGAAGGATGCCAGCCCACCGGCGCGCTGCGGGCGGAGGTCGCCGCCGAGTGGGGCGTTCCGCCGGGAACCGTGGTGGCGGCCGGGGCCGGCGACAACGCCGCCGGTGCCGTGGGGGTCGGGGTGGTGGCGCCGGGCAGCGCCTTCCTGTCGCTGGGCACCTCGGGCGTGCTGTTCGTCAGCGGCGAGCGCTTCGCCCCCAATCCCGAGCGCGGGGTGCACGCCTTCTGCCACGCCCTGCCCGGCCGCTGGCACCAGATGTCGGTGATGCTGAGCGCGGCGAGCTGCCTGTCCTTCGCCGCCCGCCTGACCGGCGCCGTGGACGAGGCGTCGCTGCTGCGCGAGGCCGAGTCTCATGGCGGCGACCCCGGCGCGCTGGTCTTCCTGCCCTATCTGTCGGGGGAGCGCACACCGCACAACGACCCGCACGCCAAGGGCGTGTTCTTCGGCCTGACCCATGACACCGACCGCGGGGCGCTCGCCCGCTCGGTGCTGGAGGGGGTGGCCTTCGCCTTCGCCGACGGGCTGGACGCCCTGGAAGAGGCCGGCGGGCGCGTCGAGCGGTTCCTGGTGATTGGCGGCGGCGCGCGCAGCGCCCTGTGGGGCCGCATCCTGGCCAGCGCGCTCGGCCGGCCGCTCGACTACCCGGCAGGGGGCGAGGTCGGCCCGGCCTTCGGGGCGGCCCGACTGGCCCGCCTCGCGGTGACCGGCGAGGAGCCGGAAACCGTGTGCCGACCCCTGGAGATCCGCCACACCGTGGAGCCGGACCCGGCCCTGGCCGCTGCCTTGGCACCGCGTCGCCGCCTGTTCCGCCGCCTCTACGGGGACCTGACGGCGGCCTTCCGCGAGGCCGACGGGGCCTGACGCTGCTCAGCTCTTGGCGATCTCGCCCAGCACGTCCTTGGCGAGGCTGCGGATGTGCCCCTCCATGGCGGCGCGGGCCTGCGCCGGGTCGCCGGTTTCCAGGGCGGCGATGACGTCGAGATGCTCGTCGCAGTCGGGACGGATGCGCGACGGCAGGCCGGACAGCTCGAACAGCCGCGTGGTCACCCGCAGGTCGCGGATGATCTGCGCCAGCACCGCGTTGCCGGACGCCTCGGCGATCAGGGTGTGCAGCTCCTCGTCGGCCGCCCAATGGTCCTCGAAGCGGATCTTGGGCTCGTCGCGCAGCCGCAGCATCTCGGCCTTGATCGCCTGCAGGCGGGCCGGGTCGACCCGCGACGCGGCGGCGGCGATCGCCTCCCCCTCCAGGATCTCGCGCAGGCGCATGCTCTGGAAATACTCGCGGTTGGAGACCTCGCGCACCCGGTAGGGGCGATTGAACTCCTTGCGGATCAGCCCCTCGCTGGCCAGCCGGACCAGCGCCTCGCGGATCGGCGTGCGCGAGATGCTGAGCGCGGTGGCCAGCCGGTCCTCGACGATCACCTCGCCGCTGGGGATGCGGCGGTCGAGGATCATCTCCAGGATGGTCCGGTAGGCCATGCTCGCCAGATTCACGCCGGCGGTTGCCGGGCTCGCGGTTTTCGGGCCGTCCATGTCCGTGCTCATACCAAGTCCTGCCACCTGACGCTGATTGCTTCCTAACAAAGCAGACGAATCGTTGTCCTGCAAAGGTTCTGAGCGATCCGTCCGGATGGCGGGATGCGGTGCGGCGCTCTCCTCAGTGTTGCAGGATCTTGGCGAGGAACTGGGTGGCGCGCTCCGAGCGCTGGGTCTCGAAGAATTCGGTCTTGGTGCAGTCCTCGATGATGCTGCCATGGTCCATGAAGATCACCCGGTGGGCGACCTTGCGGGCGAAGCCCATCTCGTGGGTGACGCAGATCATCGTCATGCCCTCGTTGGCCAGCTCGACCATGACGTCGAGCACCTCGTTGATCATCTCCGGGTCGAGCGCGGAGGTCGGCTCGTCGAACAGGATGGCGATCGGGTCCATCGCCAGCGCGCGGGCGATGGCGACGCGCTGCTGCTGCCCGCCGGAGAGTTGGCCGGGATACTTGTGCGCCTGATTGCCCAGCCCGACCCGCGTCAGCAGCGCCTCGCCCTTGGCCTCGGCCTCCGCCGTCGGGCGGCCCAGCACCTTGCGCTGCGACAGGGTCAGGTTCTGCATGATGGTCAGGTGGGGGAACAGCTCGAAATTCTGGAACACCATGCCGACGCGGGCGCGCAGCGCCGTCATGTTGGTGCCGCGCCCGCCGACGTCGATGCCGTCCACCTGGATGCGGCCGGACTGGAAGGGCTCCAGCCCGTTGACGCACTTGATCAGCGTCGACTTGCCCGAGCCGGAGGGGCCGCAGACCACCACGACCTCCCCCTTCCGCACGGTGGTCGTGCAGTTCTTCAGGACCTGGAAGGTGCCGTAGTGTTTGCTGACGTTCTCAATGGCGATCATGCGGCTTCTCTTGCGGATGGGCGGCGCCGCTGCGGCGCCGGGCGTTGGATGGGAAGGGGCGCTCAGCGGAACCGGTCGAGCAGGAAGGGCGTCGGGTCGATGTCGGTGCGGCCGTCCAGCAGCAGGTCGGCGGTCATGCGGGCGACGACCGGGGCCAGCGTGTAGCCGTTCGAGGTCACCGTGTTGAAGAATCCGGGCAACCCCGGCACCGGGCCGATGATCGGCGCCCCGTCGATGTTGATGTTCATCGCCGCCCAGGCGCGCACCACATGCAGCCCGGCGATCTGCGGCAGCACATGGCGGGCGACCCACAGGTTGCCCTCGATGCTGGAGCGCGACACCGTGTTGAAGCGGCGCGCCGGGTCGAAGACGGCGGTCCAGGCGCCGCCGATGATCAGCCCGCCGGTGACCGCCTGCTTCAGGCTGAGATGGCGGTCGGCGTGGGCGACGAGCTGGCCGACCAGCTTGGGCGCCGGCTCGGTGACGATCATCTGCAGCGGCGCGCTGTGCACCGGCACGTCGATGCCGACCAGCCGCCCGGTCTCGCGCGCCCAGGGGCCGCTGGCGTTGATGATCTGCTTCGCGCGGATGCGGCAGCGCGGGGTGTCCACCCGCCAGCCGCCGCCCTCCACCGCGGGCGCGGCGGCGATGCCGGTGACGTTGACCCCGCGCAGGAAGCGGGCGCCCTGGCGGCGCGCCTGCTCCAGCACGGCGTAGGTCGCGCGCAGCGGGTTGATCTTGCCCTCCTGCGGGGCGTATTCGGCGCCGACCAGTTCGTCGGACAAAGCGGGGGCGAGGCGGCGCAGCTCGGCCGCGTCGATGATGGCGTTCTCGACGCCGTACCGCCGCTCCAGCGCCGCCTTGGCGCGCAGGAACTCCATGCCGGCCGGGCTGTCGGCGACCATCAGCCCGCCGGTGACGGCCAGTTCGAAGTCGGCGCCGCAGGCGCGCTCCAGGTCGCGCCACAGCGCGATGGAGCGCGGGCCGAGCGCCAGCGTCGCCGCCGCCGGCCCGCCGCCCGCCTCGGCCTTGGCGCCGAAGTCGAAGGACAGCAGCTGGACGTGCAGGCTGCCGGCGTTGGCGCCCGAGGCCTGCAGGTTGGTGTCGCCGCGCTCGACCACCAGCACGTCGCGGCCGGCCTGGGTCAGGTAGTAGGCGAGGCAGGCCCCGACCACGCCGCCGCCGACGATCAGGATCTCGGCCTCCTGGTCGGGCAGCGGGCCGTCCTCCAGCGGGCGGGCAAGGTTGGGGGTGATGGCGCGCTGGTGGCCGCCCCACTCCGGCTTCTCGAAGGCGAAGGCGCCGGCCGGGGTCGGCTTGGCCGGCAGGCGCGGCGCCAGATACTGCTCGGCGGCGCGCGGCCGGCCGGTGGCCTGCTCCAGCAGCAGGGCGGCGGTCGCGGCGCAGTAGCGGCCCTGGCAGCGCCCCATGCCGAGCCGGGTGTTGCGCTTCAGCGCGGCGAGGCTGTCATGGCCGGCGGCGATCTCGGCGCGGACCTGCCCGAAGGTGACCTCCTCGCAGCGGCACAGCATCGCCTCGTCGGGCACGGCGTCGAGACGCGGCGGCGGTGCCTGGTAGATCGACCACAGCGCGGCCTGGAAGCCCTCGGCCCGCCGCAGGTCGGTCCGCGCCCGCCGGCCCTGCTCCGGGTCGGTGTCGGCGAAGCCGAGCTGGGCGGCGGCGGCGATCCCGGCGAGGGTTCCGCGCGCCTGCGCCACCTTCGACCCGCCGAGATCGACGCCGTCGCCGACCGCAAAGACGCCGGGCAGGCTGGTGGCGCCGTCCTCCGCCGTTTCGGTGGCGAGGTAGCCGAGATGGCGGTCGACCAGCCGGTGGGCGCAGCCGAGCGCGCGGGCGATCTCGGTGGAGGGAATGAAGCCGTAGCCCAGGCACAACGCGTCGGCGGGGACGGCGACCGCCTCGCCCAGCCGCGGCGCGCCGTCGGCGCCGAGCGGGGCGTAGCGCACATGGTCCAGACGCTCCGCGCCCTCCGCTGCGCCCTCTGCCGCGCCCTCCGCCGCGACGACCCCGTGCGACCACAGCACCGGCACCCCGGCGCGCCGCAGCCGCAGCAGATAGCGGGCGCCGTCGCCGATCAGGCCGGGGGCCGAGCGGACGGCCGTCCACAGGGCGCGCCACTGGGCGGGCGACGGGCGCGGCGCGCTTTCCAGCACGGCGGCCACCGTGACGCCGCCCTCCACCAACTCGCAGGCCAGTTGCAGGTTGAGCGGGCCGTTGCCGGCGATCACCACCCGGCGGCCGGGCGCCACCCGGTAGGCGCGCGCCAGGGTCTGCCCGGCCCCGGTCGTCATCACGCCGGGCAGCGTCCAGCCCGCAAAGGGCGCCGGCCGTTCGTAAGCGCCGCTGGCGATCACCAGCCGGCGCGGCCGGAAGACGGTCTCGCGCCCGGCGACGACGGCGACCACCTCGTCCGGCGCGTGGGCGCCCCACACCGTCGCCTCCTGGACGATCGTCGCGCCGGCCAGCCGCGCCGCGTCGACCAGGGCGCGGCCGGCGCGGAACTGTCGGTCGGTCGGCCGGTCTGCGCGGTGCGAGGGGGCCAGCGGCTTGAAATACTGCCCGCCGCTCTGCGGCCGTTCGTCGAGCACGACCACATCGGCGCCGCGCCGCGCCGCTGCTTCCGCCGCCGCCAGACCGGCCGGGCCGGCGCCAAGCACCAGCAGGTCGGGCGCCCGCTCCTCCGGAGCCGCACCCTGCGGCGGCGGCACCAGCGGGACCAGCGGATCGGCGGCGGTGCCGGCCGGCGGCTGCGAACGGACGACCTGACCCTCGGCCACCTTGGTCAGGCAGGCGCGCTGGCTCGCCTTGCCGTCCACCGTCACCAGACACTCGAAACAGGCACCCATCCCGCAATAGAGGCCGCGCCGCCCGCCGTCGCGGGTGTGGCGGTAGGCGGCGACGCCGTGCGCCGCCAGGGCGGCCGCCACGGTCTCCCCAGCCAGCGCGGGAATCCGCTCGCCGTCGTAGGTGATCTCGATGAGGGCGCCGTCGCGGCGGACGCTTGGATGTTCGAGGCGCATGGGCGGGCGGCTGTGTCCGGATTGCGGTGGGAAGCGGCTTTTCGGGGGTGCGTCAAAATGCGCTGGATTCCTGTATACAGATAGTATACGAGTAGTATTTAGGCAAGGTCAAAAATTAGGCAGGAGCTTGGGGGAACCCATGACGGCATTGCGCGGCACCTACACGGTTCTCATCACCCCCTTCACCGCCGACGGTGGTGCGGTGGACGTTCCGGCCCTGAAGAAGCTGGTGAACTGGCAGATCGAGCAGGGCATCCACGGGCTGATCCCGCTCGGCAGCACCGGCGAGTTCCTGTCGATGACCCCGGAGGAGCGGGCCCAGGTCATCGAGATCTGCGTGCAGGAATCGGCGGGCCGCGTGCCCGTGCTGATCGGCACCGGCGCCGAATGGACCCGCGACGCCGTCGCCCACGCCAAGGAAGCGGAGCGGATGGGTGCCGACGGGATCATGGTGATCCCGCCCTATTACAGCTCCCCGACCCCCGACGAGCTGTTCGAGCATTACCGCCGCATCGGCGAGGCGATCTCGCTGCCGGTGATGATCTACAACAACCCGGCGACCGCCAACGTCGACCTCACCCCGCCGATCGTCGCGCGGCTGAGCGAGATCGACAACGTGCTCTACATCAAGGAATCGACGCTGGAGGTGACGCGGGTCCGCGACATCATCGAGCTGTGCGGCGACCGCATGACGGTGTTCGCCGGCATCCTCGGCTACGAATCCTTCTGGCTCGGCGCCCAGGGCTGGGTCGCCGTCTGCTCCAACCTGATCCCGCGCGATTCGGCCCGGCTGTTCGAGCTGGTGGCCGACCACAACGACAAGGATCAGGCGCTGGCGCTCTACAAGAAGATGCTGCCGATCGTCCGCTGGGTCGGCGGCCACCGCTACGTCGCCGCGTCGAAGACCGGGCTGGGCATGATGGGCCTTCCCGTCGGCGACCCGCGCGCGCCGCGCCTGCCGCTGCCGGCGGGCGATGCCGAGGCCCTGCGCGCCGATCTGGCGGCTTACGGGCTGATCAACTCCCTCGCCTGATCACTTCGCCTGAACACGAGAGAAGGTGACCACGATGACCATTCGTACGCTGCTGATCGCCGCCGGCCTGACCCTGTTCGCGCTGCCGGCTGCCGCCCAAACCGCCGCCCAAACCGCCGGCTGCAAGCCGGCGGTCGCCGATTCCGAGCTGATCAAGCCCGGCACGCTGGTGATGTCGACCAACCCGACCCTGCCGCCGATGCAGTTCGTCGATTCCAACGGCGTGCTGAAGGGCATGCGCATCACGCTGGGCAACGAGATCGCCAAGCGTCTCTGCCTGACGCCGGAGTATGTCCGCATCGAGTTCTCGGCGATGATCCCCGGTCTCCAGGCCGGCCGCTGGGACCTGATCAACACCGGCATCTTCTGGACCGAGGAGCGGGCCAAGATGATGCCGATGATCAACTATGAATCCCAGGCGATCAGCATCTCGGTGTCCAAGGGCAACCCGCTGAAGATCACCAAGCCGGAGGACCTGTCGGGCCGCCCGGTCGGCGTCGAGCTGGGCGGCTTCGAGGAGCGCAAGCTGCGCGAACTCGACAAGATGATTGTCGCCAAGGGCCTGAAGCCGATCGAGATCAAGACCTTCGACAACTTCGCCACGGCCTATCAGGCGCTGCGCGCCGGCCAGACCGAGGCGTCGGTGGCGATCGACCCGACGGCGGCCGAATACAGCAAGCGCGGCGACTTCGACCGCGCCCTGCACGGCCTGTTCCCCACCCCCGTCGCCCTGGCGATGAAGAGCAAGGCGCTGAGCGAGGCCGTGGTGGCCGTCCTCAACGACATGCAGAAGGACGGCTCCTACAAGGCCCTGATGGAGGAGTACGGCCTGCTGCCCAACGACGGCGCCTTCAAGGTCAACGGCCCGGGCATGTGAGTGGGTGCGGGCGGCGGCGGGGCGCGTCCCGGCCGCCGCCCGCGCGACGGATAAGAGCGAAAGGTTGACGGAATGACCAGCGGCTGGAACTGGGACGGCTTCTTCGACTACCTGTTCAACGGTTACCTGCTCAGCGGAGCGATCACGACCCTGTGGCTGACGCTGGCGGGCATCGCCGGCGGTCTGGTGGTCGGCTGCCTGCTGGCGCTGCTGCGGCTGTCGCCCTACCGCTGGGTGTCGGCGGCGGCGCAGGCCTACATCTGGGTGTTCCGCGGCACGCCGCTGCTGGTCCAGCTCATCATCATCTACACCGGCCTGCCGCAGATCGGCATCAAGCTGTCGGTGACGGAATCCGCGCTGATCGGTCTGATCCTCAACGAGGCCGCCTATCTGGCCGAGATCATCCGCGGCGGCATTCTCGGCGTCGCCGCCGGGCAGAGCAACGCCGGCCGCGCGCTCGGCCTGAACTCGGCCCAGGTGATGGTCTACATCGTGCTGCCGCAGGCCATCCGCATCATCATCCCGGCGCTGGGCAACAGCGTGAACGGGCTGCTGAAGACGACCTCGGTCACCTCCGTCATCTCGATGGAGGAGCTGCTGCGCAGCACCCAGCTGCTCATCCAGGAGCGCTTCATGGTGCTGGAGCTGTTCACGGTGGCCGCCCTCTACTATCTGCTGATGACCTCGCTGTGGGACATCGTCCAGCGCCGCATCGAGCGCCATTTCGGCCGCGCCTACCGCAACATCGCGATCGTCGACGGCCAGTGAGGCTCCGGTCATGACTCCCCCCCTGCCCGACCCGCTGTTCCCCCGGCCCGCCAACCTCGGCGACCAGACCTACGGGCATCTGCGCGAGCTGATCCTCAGCCGCCAGATCCCCGGCGGCGCCGAGGTGCCGGAGGGGCGGCTGGCGGAGCGGCTGAGCGTGTCGCGCACGCCGATGCGCGAGGCGCTGGTCCGGCTGGTCGGCGAGGGGCTGCTGGAGCGCACCAGCGAGCGCAGCTACCGCGTCCGCGTCGTCTCGGCCCGCGAGTTCTTCGAGTGCATGCAGATGCGCGAGCTGCTGGAGTGCCACGCCATCGAGACGGCGGTACCGCTGGTCGGCGACGCCGACCTCGCCGAGCTGCGGCGCGGGCTCGAATCGCTGGACGGCAGCGAGGACGACATGCAGCACTGGCTCTACGACAACCACTTCCACAGCTTCTTCGCCCGCGTCAGCGGCAACGCGACGCTGGCCGAGACCATCACGCGCATGCGCGTCGTCGCACGCCTGTTCCGCATCTCCAGCACCTTCCACCGCAAGGGCGAGATCGACACGGAGCACCGGGCGGTGCTGGAGGCGGTCGAGCGGCGCGACGTGGCCGCCGCCAAGGCCGCCATGCTGGCGCATCTGCGCAACCTCCAGGACGACGCCCGCCGCGCCATCGCCGCCGAGGCCAATCCGGGCGGCTATTTTTTGTAATCCGGACCCGACCAGCACCGCCTCTTAAAGGACCAAGGAGAGTTCTATGCCGCAGTTCGACACCGTGATCCGCCATGGCACGCTGGCCACCGCGTCCGACGTGTTCGCCGCCGACCTCGGCGTGATCGGCGGCCGCATCGCCGCCATCGGCATTGGGCTCGGGCCGGGCGCCCGCGAGATCGACGCGACCGGCAAGCTGGTGCTGCCCGGCGGCGTCGACGGCCATTGCCACCTCGACCAGCCGACCAGCGACGGCTCGCAGTCGGCCGACGATTTCGAGACGGGCACGCGCTCGGCGGCCTGCGGCGGCACCACGACGGTCATCCCCTTCGCCTGCCAGTTCAAGGGCCAGTCGCTGCGCGACGCGGTGACCGACTACCACCGGCGGGCCGATGGCAAGGCGGTGATCGACTACGCCTTCCACCTCATCGTCAGCGACCCGACCGACCAGCTCCTCGGCCATGACCTGCCGGCGCTGATCCATGACGGCTACACGTCGTTCAAGATCTACATGACCTACGACGACATGAAGCTGAACGACCGGCAGGTGCTGGAGCTGCTGAGCGTCGCCCGGCGCGACGGCGCCATGGCGATGATCCACGCCGAGAACGCCGACTTCATCGGCTGGCTGACCGACAAGCTGCTCGCCGCCGGCCACACCGCGCCACGCTACCACGCCGATTCCCGGCCGATGCTGGTGGAGCGCGAGGCGACCCACCGCGCCATCGCCATGGCCGAACTCGCCGACGTGCCGATCCTGATCGTCCATGTCTCGGGCCGCGAGGCGATCGAGCAGATCCACTGGGCGCAGGGCCGCGGCATGCGCATCTACGCCGAGACCTGCCCGCAATACCTGGTGCTGACCGAGCACGACCTGCACGGCCACGGGATGGAGGGGGCCAAGTGCATCTGCAGCCCGCCGCCGCGCGACAAGGCCAACCAGGCGGCGGTCTGGGACGCGCTGGCCGGCGGCACCTTCCACATCGTGTCGTCCGACCACGCCCCGTTCCGCTACCAGGACCCCAAGGGCAAGATGCTGCACGGCGCCAACACGCCCTTCAACTGGATTCCCAACGGCGTGCCGGGCATCGAGACGCGGCTGCCCATCCTGTTCTCGGAAGGCGTCAAGAAGGGCCGCATCAGCCTGCAGCGCTTCGTCGAGCTGTCCGCCACAAACCCGGCGAAGATGTACGGCCTGCACCCGCGCAAGGGCAGCCTCGCCATTGGCGCCGACGCCGACATCGTGATCTACGACCCGGACCGCAAGGTCACCATCACCAACAGCATGCTGCACCACAACGTCGACTACACCCCCTACGAGGGGCTGGAGGTGACCGGCTGGCCGGAAACCGTGCTGTCGCGTGGCGAGGTCGTGGTGGAGGGCGGCACCTGCGTGGCGCAGCCCGGCCGGGGCGCCTTCCTGCGCTGCGACACGCCGGATCTGGCGCGCCCGAAGGTGACGGCGGTCTGAGAAAGCACATTCCCCCCACAAAGCATTTTCCCCCAACCCTAACCCTCCCCCGCCGGGCCGGAGAGGGTTAGGGTGGGGCCTATAAGAACCCAGGACACGAGGACCACGACACCATGGACGCCCTGACCATCACCGCCGGCCCCTTCACCTTCGGCGCCCGCTTCGAGTCGGCGGCGGCGCCGAAGACCTGCGCCAAGTTCCGCAGCCTGCTGCCCTACGAGGGCCAGATCGTCCATGTCCGCTGGAGCGGCGAAGGCGTGTGGATTCCGCTGGGCGACACCGATTTCGGCCTCGGCTACGAGAACCACACCAGCCACCCGGCGCCGGGCCAGATCATCCTCTATCCGGGCGGCATCAGCGAGACCGAGATCCTGCTGGCCTACGGCGGCGTCCAGTTCTCCAGCAAGATGGGCCAGCTCGCCGGCAACCACTTCATCACCATCACCGAAGGGCTGGAGAATCTGGCCGAACTCGGCAAGCGCACCCTGTGGCAGGGCGCGCAGCCGATCCGCTTCGAGCTGGCCCGCTGACGCGCGGGGAACCGCCGTGCCCCGGTGCACGGCGGTTCCCCAGGCGGAACATATTATTGCGAATGATACGCATTCTAAGTATATTGCCGCCGTCATGCATCGGTCATGGCGCGGCCAAGCCGCTTTCCTGTGGAGCAACGGGGCGACGCCATGCCCGATCAGCATCGCATCCCCGAGCAGCACCGCGTGAAGGCGCCGGTTCCTCGTCCGGTGGTGCATGGCTGACACCGCCAAGCCGTCGCTCGACGCTCTGTTCATGGGACACCGGAGCACGCTGGTCCGCCTGCTGTCCCGCATGGTCGGCAGCGCCACCACCGCCGAGGATCTGGCGCACGAGGCCTATCTCAAGGTAAGGGCGGCGGAACGCGACCGGCCGGTGGACCATCCCCTGCCCTTCCTGTTCCAGACGGCGCGCAATCTGGCCTTCGATCATCTGCGGCGGGAGCGCCGGCTCGCCGGGGTGGTCGTGCAGGACACCACCGTCGAAGGCGTGGAGGAGGTTGCCGCCCCCCTGCCCTCTCCGGAAACCCAGGCCGGCGACCGCCAGCGGCTGGCCCGGATGAACGCCGCGCTGGCGACCCTGTCCGAGCGGCAGCGCCGCATTCTTCTGCTGAACCGGATGGAGGGGCTGTCCCACGCGCAGATCGCCGAGCGGCTCGACGTCTCGGTCAGCACCGTGCAGAAGGATCTGAAGGCCGCCCTGCTGGCCTGTCTGGAGGTGTTCGCCCGGCTCGACCGGGAAGGATTGCGGGTTTCCGCCGGCCCGAACGTCTTACACAGAGACAAACCGTGACGGCACCACCCGCAACACCCATTCCCGGCCCCATGCCTGACGACACCGACCCCTCCTTACCGCTGGAGCAGGCGCTCGACTGGTTCATCCGTCTGCAGGCGGAGGACGCGGGAGACGAGTGCCGTCGGGCCTGCGCCGACTGGTGCGCCGCCGATCCCCGCAACGCCCGCGCCTGGGCCCTGGCGCAGGACATGTGGGCCTCGCCCCTCCTCACCGAAGCGCTGACGGCAACAGCGATTTCGGCCACAACGGTTCCGGCCACAACGGTTCCTGACAGCCCGCCACGCAGCCAAGCGCCCGCCGTTCCGCTCCGGCAGCCACGCCGTTCCCGGCCGTTGGGTCGCCGGGCGATGGCGTGGGCGGCGGGACTCCTGGTGGCGGTCGGGCTGGGGCTGGCCGCCGACCTGCCGCTGCGCCTGCAGGCCGACCACCGCACCGCCACCGGCGTGCAGGAGCGTCTGCAACTCGCCGACGGATCGCGGGTGCTGATGGACACCGGGACGGCGCTTGCCACCGACGTCGAGGGGGGCGAGCGGCGGACCCGGCTGCTGCGCGGGGCCGCCTTCTTCGAGGTGACGCCCGACCCCGCCCGCCCCTTCCGGGTCGCGGCCGGTCCCGCCGTGGTGACCGTGGTCGGCACCGCCTTCGCCGTCCGTTACCTCGACGACCGGGTGACGGTGACGGTGCGCCACGGCACTGTCGACGTGGCGCGGTCCGGCGGTCCCGCCGTCCGTCTGCGCGCGGGCGAGGAGGTGGTGGTCACGGCGTCGGGCGTCGGCGCGGAGCACCCCGCCGACCTCTCCGCGGCGCTCGGCTGGGTCGATGGCCGGCTGGTCTTCGAGGACCGCCCCCTGGGCGAGGTTCTGGATGAGCTGGACCGCTATTATCCGGGGCTGATCCTGGTTCCCGACTCCCTCGCCGACCGCCGGATCACCGGCAATTACCGGTTGGACGATCCGGTGCGGACGGCGACGGCGCTGGCCGGGCTGGTGCGGGCCGAGACGCTGCGGGTGTCCGACGCCCTGCTGATCCTGCGCCCGCGCCCCTGATCCGACGGCTTCGATCCGCTGGCTGTTTCGGCCCGCGAAATGGCCCCCGAAAAAATTTCCGCTTTTCACGATCCCCAAACGTCAGGTCGGCACGGCTATCGGGAATGCGTCGCAATTGCAATGAGCGGCGCGCTCCGGCCGGTCGATACGTCGCGATCATGGGGAATGCGTTACGATGGGTGCGGGGATGATGGATCGGGGTGCGCGGGGGCGTCGGGGGACGGCCCTGCTGCGGGCGGCGCTGCTGTCGTCGGCGGTGGTCGGCATCGGTGTGGCGGCGGGGGGCTACGCCCTGGCGGCACCGGCGAAGACCGGCGGGCAGGTGGCCCAGGCTTCCGGGCCGATGGGCGGACAAACGGCGGGGCAGCGCTTCGACATCGCCCCGCAGGGGCTGGTCACCGCTCTCAACGCCTTCAGCTCGGCCAGCGGCTGGGAGGTCGGCTTCCCGGCCGAGGTGGCGCGCGGCCTGTCCTCGCCCGGCGTGTCGGGAACCATGAGCGCCGACGAGGCGCTGCGCCGCCTGCTGTCCGGCACCGGCGTGTCGTACCACATGACCGGCCCCGGCCGTGCCGTGCTGTCGCGGCCGCAGACCGGTGGGGTGGTGCTGGACCCGGTGACCGTCGAAGGCACGCGCGAGCGGGCGACCGGCCCGGTCATGGGCTACGCCGCCCGCCAGAGCGCCACCGCCACCAAGACCGACACGCCGATCCTGGAAACGCCGCAGTCGATCTCCGTCGTCACCCGCGACCAGATGGACGCCCAGGCGGTGCGGAGTCTGGCCGACGTCCTGAACTACACCTCCGGCGTCACCACCGCCCGCAACGGCGGCTCCTCCTCCTTCGGCGGCGACGGCATCTCGGTGCGCGGCTTCGGCGGCAACGGCACCACCGGCGTGTCCTTCAATGAGTATCTCGACGGGCTGCGGCTGAAGGGCAGCGGCTTCCTGACCTCCGGCATCGACCCGTACCTGTTCGAGCGGGTCGAGGTGCTGAAGGGCCCGGCCTCGGTGCTGTTCGGCCAGACCAGCCCCGGCGGTCTGGTCAACATGGTGACCAAGCAGCCCTCCCCCGACGCCCGGCATGAAATCCTGCTGCAGGCGGGCAACCAGGGCCGCAAGCAGGCCGCGCTGGACGTCGGCGGCGACGTGACCGGCGACGGCCGGCTCTCCTACCGCTTCGCCGGCGTCGCGCTGGACAGCGACACCCAGACCGACATCGCCGAGCGCCGCCGGCTGGCCGCCGCCCCGACCGTGACCATCCGGCCGACCGACGACACCAGCCTGACCCTGATCGGCCTCTACCAGCGTGACAATTACGACGATTCGCCGCTGAACTACCTGCCGGCCCAGGGCACCGTGCTGCCCAACCCCAACGGCACGCTGCCGACCAAGCTCTTCACGGGCGATCCCAACTTCAACGACTGGGACCGCAAGACCATGAGCGTCGGCTATCGCTTCGAACATCGGTTCGACGAGCGCTGGACGGTGCGGCAGAACGCCCGGTACCTGCACAACGACCTCGACCTCAAGCAGGTCTACGCGTCCGGCCTGCTGCCCGATCTGCGCACCACGCGGCGCACCACCTTCTCGGCCCGCGAGCGCGCCTACGACCTGACCGTCGACAACCAAGTCCAGGTGACGGTCGACACCGGTCCGCTGCGCCACACCGTGCTGGCCGGCGTCGATCACCAGCGGCTGCGGAGCGACACGCTGCGCGGGCAGGCGGCGGCGCCGAACCTCGACCTGTTCAACCCGGTCTACGGGCTGCCGATCGCCACCCCGCCGATCTATCAGAGCACCGCCACCCGCATCACCCAAACCGGCGTCTACGCCCAGGACCAGATCAAGTGGGGGGGCCTCGCCGTTCTGCTGGGCGGGCGGAAGGACTGGGCCGAGACGGGGCAGCGGAACCGGCTGAACCAGGCACGGGCTTCGCAGCAGGACGATGCCTTCACCGGCCGCGTCGGGGCGCTCTACCTGTTCGACAACGGCCTGGCACCCTACGCCAGCTACTCGGAGTCCTTCGAGCCGACCGCCGGCAGCGATTTCTTCGGCAACCCGTTCGAGCCCACCACCGGCCAGCAGTACGAGGCCGGGCTGAAATACGAGCCGCCGGGGTCCGGCAGCCTCTTCACCCTGTCGGCCTTCACGATCACCCAGCAGAACGTCACAACCGCCGACCCGCTGCACACCAACTACAACATCCAGACCGGCGAGGTCCGCTCGCGCGGCTTCGAGGCGGAGGCGCGCGTCAGCCTCGCCGCCGGGCTGAACGCGGTGGCCAGCTACACCTTCCTCGACGCCGAGGTGACGAAGAGCAACGGCGCCGACCGCGGCAAGCGGCCGGTCGCCGTGCCGACCCATTCGGCGGCCGCCTGGGGCGACTACACGGTGCAGGACGGCCCGCTGGCGGGCCTGGGCGGCGGCGTCGGCCTGCGCTACGTCGGCTTCACCTACGGCGATCCGGCCAACAGCTTCAAGGTGCCGTCCCACACGCTGGTCGACGCCGCGCTGCGCTACGACCTGTCCTATCTGAGCCCGCAGCTCCAGGGCGTTCAGGCGGCGATCAACGCCAACAACCTCTTCGACAAGGAGTATGTCGCGGCCTGCTCGCGGGCGACCAACTGCTACTACGGCCTGCGCCGCACCGTGATCGGCTCGCTGAAGTACTCCTGGTGACGCGAAAGACCGAGATCGCGCTGCGGGTCGTGACCGCCGTCGGCGGCGGCTACGCCCTGGCGGCGGGAACGGCGGCGGCGCTGTCCCTGGCGCTGCCGGCGGTGCAGGACCGGGCGGAGGCGGTGCTGACCGCCACCATGGCGGCGCTGCTGCCCTGCGTCCTGACCGTGGTGATGGTGTTCGCCGCGGCCAGCGCCCTGCGCGCCCTGGCCTGGACCGCCGGCCTGACGGCGGCGGTCTGGGCGGCGGTCTCACTGTTGAAAGGCATGACGGGGATCGGCTCATGAACGGCAGTTTCCGCCTGTCGATGACGTGGCTGCACAATTGGGGTGGGCTGGTGGTCGGCTGGCTGCTGTTCTGCGTCTTCCTGACCGGAACCACAGCCTACGCCCGCTTCGAGATCACCCGCTGGATGCAACCCGAGCGGGTCGAGGCCACCAACAGCCCCGACGCGGCGGCGGCGGCGATCGCCTCCCTGTCGCGCGAGGCGCCGCAGGCCCGCCGCTGGCTGATCACCATGCCCGACGAGCGCAGGACCGCGACCCAGGTCTACGTCTACAACCCGCCGGGGATACAGCCCGCCTTCCGCAAGCTGGCGCTGGAGCCGGCCGACGGCCGCCCGGTGCAGGCGCGGGCGACCTTCGGCGGCGATTTCCTCTATTACTTCCACTTCGACCTGCGCGTTCCCGGCCTGGTGGGACGCTATCTGATTGGCGCCGCCGGGGTGGCCCTGCTGGTGGCGCTGATCACCGGCTTCGTCATCCACCGGCGGGTCTTCTGGGACTTCTTCACCTTCCGCCCCAACCGCTCGCGCACGCGGCTGTGGATGGACGTGCACAACGCGCTGGGCATCATCGTGCTGCCCTACCACGCGCTGATCACCGTGACCGGGCTGGTGCCGCTGATGCTGCTCTACATGCCCTGGGGGCTGCAGGCGGCCTTCGGCGACCGGCCGGCCGAATTCAACACCGCGGTCTACGCCGAACCGGTGCCGCCGGCCGCCTCGGGACGGGCCGCCCCCCTCACCGCCATCGAACCGCTGCTGGCCGAGGCGGAGCGGCGCTGGGACGGCGGGCGGCCGGGGTGGATCGTCATCGACAACCCGGGCGACGCCGCCGCCACCATCCTTCTCAAGCGCACCGACTCCGACCGGGTGGTGATCACGCCGGAAGCCATCCTGTTCGACGGCACGACCGGTACGGTGCGCGAGGTCTGGGAGGGGACGGGCGGAGCCGCCGCGACGCGGGCCGGCGCCTACGGCCTGCACATGATGCGCTTCGCCGACACGCCGCTGCGGCTGGCGATGATCCTGTGCGGGCTGGCCGGCACCGCGATGATCGGCACCGGTCAGGTCTACTGGGTCATCAAGCGGCGCAAGCGCGAGGCGACCCCGTCCTTCGGGCTGCGTCTGGCCGACGGCGCCAATCTGGCGGTGATGGTCGGGCTGCCCATCGCCATCGCCGCCTATTTCTGGGCCAACCGGCTGCTGCCCGCCGGGATGGCCGGCCGGGAGACCTTGGAGGCCGTCGCCTTCTTCGCCGCGTGGTTTCTGGCGGCCCTGCACCCGGCGCTGCGCGGCGTCCAGAGGGCCTGGGGCGAGCAACTGGCGACAGCGGCGCTGCTGTGGACCGCTCTGCCGCTGATGAACGCCCTGACCAGCCAAGCCCATCTCGGGATGACGCTGTCCCGCGGGCTTTGGGGGGTGGCCGGCATCGACCTGACCGCCCTGGCGACGGGCGCCCTGTTCGGCCTGCTGGCCTGGCGCCGCGTGCGTGCAGGGGGGTGGCGGACTTCTCCTGGGCAGGGTCCCCTACGGGACGCCACGGCGCGCGTCAAGTGACACTCGGCACCACACCGATGTGACCGATGCGCCCGCGGCCGCGCCACCACCTCCGAACACCGACCGGACCATCGCGCTGACGCATGGTGAGGATGCTCACACCGCCTCCAGGCGCCGCGATCCGGCAGGAACGGCGATCTGGGTGCGGTGCATGCGGCGGCGCTGGTCCTCGGGAAAGGGATCGCGGCGGTGCATGGTCCAGCGGTTGTCCCACATCACGAGGTCGCCAACCCGCCAGCGATGATGCCAGGACAGCTCCGGACGCACCGCTGCCGCCCAGACCGCGTCGAGCAGCGCCTCGCTCTCCGCCAGCGGCAGGCCGGGGATGCAGGCGTGCGGGCGGCGCCCGAGAAGCAGCGCCTTGTGCCCGGTCACCGGATGGGCAATGACCAGCGGGTGCACCGTGCCCGGCGACGTGGCGAGGTCGGTCGGGGGTGCGAAGCCCTGCCGCAGATAGCCGCCGCTGTTGGTGGTGCTGTCGTGCTTGATCGAAAGCCCGTCGATCCGCCGCTTCAGATCTTCCGGCAGCGCGTCGTAGGCGGCGAACATGCTGATGAAGCCGGTGTCGCCGCCCTCCGCCGGCACCTCCAGCGCGTAGAGGCTGCTGGCGTAGGGCGGCGTCTCCAGATAGGTCATGTCGGCGTGCCAGACCGACTCCCCCGCCCCCAGCGCGCCGATGGGGCGGCCCTGCTCCGTGACGTTGGAGATGACGTAGACCTCCTCGAAGCCCGGCGCGTGCAACCGGCCATGCTCGGTGATCGGCGCCTTGTCGAGCGGCCCGAAATGGCCGGACACCCGGACGAGGTCGGCGTCGGACAGTGCCTGGTCCCGGAAGACCAGCACCAGATGACGGTCCAGTGCCGCGGCCAGCGCGGCGGCGGTGGCACCGACCAGCGGCTGCGACAGGTCGATCCCGCGGATCTCGGCCCCCAGCGCGGGGGAGACCGGATGGGCGGTGAAGGCGTGATGGGTCATGAGTTCGCCCTCAGCTTCCGGTGCGGTCGTGGATGTCGGCGAAGAACAGGTCGCGCCAGTCGGCGGGCCGGTTGCGGATCGAGCCGATGCGCGCCATGAAGTCGGTGAAGATGCCGATGCCGCGCGGGGCGAGGTCGTAGGACACCTCCGGGTGCGCGATCATCGCCGCGACCTCCTCCTCGCCCAGCTTGGATTTTTCGATGCGGATGTAGGCGCGGGCGGCCTCCCTGGGGTCGGCCTTGATGAGGACCACCGCGTCCTCCAGCGCCGCCAGCACCGCCTTGGTCAGCCGCGGGTTGGCCTCGTGGAAGGCGGCGGAGGTCCACAGCGCGCTGAAGGAGGCCGGCCCGCCCAGCACGTCGTAGCTGCTCAGCACCTTGTGGATCTTCGGGTCGCGGAGCTGCTGGTCCTGGAAGGGCGGGCTGGTGAAGTGGGCGGTGATCTCCGTCCGGCCGGACAGCAGGGCGGCGGTGCCGTCGGGATGGGCCAGCGACACGGTCAGCGGGTCCAGCCGCGCGTGCTGGCCGGGGCCGAAGACCTGCTCGGCGGCGATCTGGAGAACGATCGCCTGATAGGAGGCGCGGACCGACGGCACGACGATGCGGTCTTTCTCGGTGAAGTCCGTCAGGCCCTTCACCTCGGGGCGGTTGGTGTTGAGGTAGGCCGGCTGGGCGTTCAGCGCGGCCAGCCCGCGCAGGTTGGCGTTCCCCTTCGTTTTGTCCCAGGCGATGATGAACGCCGGCACGCCCGCCGCCCCGAAATCGGCGTTGCCGGACAGGGTGGCCTCGGTGATCGTCGTCGGGTTGCCGAGCGGGGTGTAGCTGGCCGTCACCGCGCCCAGCCCGGCGGCGCGGGCGTGCTTCTCCACCAGCCCCTTGTCCTCCATGACGTAGAGCGGCAGGTAGCCGAGGCCGAGGTTGCGGGCAAAGCGGACCTGCGTCGCCTCGGCCTGCGCGGGGGCCGGCGTCAGGCCGGCGAAGCCGGCGGCGAGCAGCAGCGCGGAGCCGAGCAGCGCCCGGCGGCCCAGCGTGGAGAAGCGCGTGGAAATGGGCATGGCGTGTCCCGTTGCGGAGTTCGTCAGATGACGCGGAAATTGTGGGCGCCGTCGCGCTTGAGCTGGTCCACCAGCTCAAGCTCCCAGTCGATGTAGCCCTGCATGGCGGCGGCGCTGTTGTCGGTGCCCTCGTAGGGGCGCTTGTAGACGTCGTCCGGCTCCGGCCCCAGGCGCTCCAGCCCGGTGCTGAGCGGCAGCCCGGCCGCCACCCAGCCCTTCGTGCCGCCCTCCAACAGCAGCGGGACCGCTCCCGCCGGGAAATCGGCGGCGGCGTAGCGGGTCAGCGTGCCGTCCCAGCAGGTCAGCACCGGGCGCACGCCCTTCGGCAGGCGGGCGATGGTGCCGCCCAGACACGCGCGGGTCGAGAAATACGCTCCCGGAATGTGGCCGGCGCGGTAGCGCGGGCTGCGGGTGATGTCGATCACCGCCGCCTCGCCATTCTCCAGCAGGGCCAGCAGGTCGCGCGGCGCCACGGTGTCCGCCCCGGCTTCCGGGACGGGCGGCAGGCGGCGGCGGTCGGGGCCGCTCTCGCGGCCCAGAGACGCCGCATCGCCCTCCAGCACATGCACCTCCCAACCGAGCTGCGCCAGCCAGGAGGCGGTCATGTCGGCCCGCGGCCCGCCGCCGCCCGCCGGGTCGTCGGCCAGCACAATGCGGGCGCCGCGCACCGCGACATACTCGTCCGTCGCCTGGACGAGCTGCCCGCCCGCCGCGTGGCGGAAGCCCGGCAGATGGCCGGCCTCGTACTCCTCCGGCGTTCGCACGTCGAAGAGATGCAGGGTGCGGCGCTGGTCGCCGCGGAAGGCGTCCAGCGCCGCAGGGCCGATGCGCCCGACGCCGGCCCGGTCGGCCACCGCGCGGGCCGCCTTGCGGCCCTTGGCGTCGCCCTCCGGCGACACCGCCGGAAAGCGCCCGTCGCGCCCGCGGTCCAGCTCCAGCCCGGCCAGGGTCCAGCCGATGGTGCCGTTGCGCAGCGCCGCCACCCGGTTGGGGATGCCGGCGTTCACCAGCGACTGCGCGCCGATGATCGAGCGGGTGCGGCCGGCGCAGTTGACGATCACCAGCGTCTCCGGGTCGGGCGCAACGTCGTGGACGCGCTTGACCAGCTCGGCCCCCGGCACGCTGATGCCGCCGGGTATCGCCATGGTGCGGAACTCCTCGTAGCGGCGGGCGTCGAGGATCACCAGATCGGCCCCGGTGTCGACGAGCGTCTTCACCTCGTCGGCGGACAGCGACGGGGTGTGGCGGTGGTGTTCCACCCACTCGCCGAACGCCTTGCTTGGCACGTTGACGTCCCGATAGACCTCGAACCCGGCGGCGGTCCAGCCGGCCAGCCCGCCTTCCAGCAGCGTCACGTCGCGGTAGCCCAGCGCCTGGAGCCGCCGCGCCGCCGGCTCGGCATAGCCCTCGCCGTTGTCGTAGACGGTGATCGGCACGTCGCGCCGCGGCAGCAGATCGTAGGCCGGCAATTCCAACCGGCTGAGCGGCAGCGACACCGCGAACAGCGGGTGGGCCAGCGAATAGGGCCCCTCCTCCCGCGCGTCGAGAAGGGCGACCTCCCTGCGGTCGATCCAGTCGCGGCGGATCTCCGCCGGCATGCGGGTGGCGAGCGGTGCGGTGTCGGGCATGGTTGCTTTCCGGACCCTGCTGTTATGCGGCTTGCGGAACGGGCTTCGAGCGGTCCCACAGGTTGGGCAGGGCGCTGTTGGCGTAACCGGAGATGAAAGGCTTGCGCTCGCCGGTCAGCGGATCGAAGACCGAGCGCCGGATGGCGCCGATGTTGCCGCCATAGACATGGATGCTGATCGACGGCCGGTCGGCCAGCGCGTTGGAAATGGCGTGGACGTCGCCGATGCGCGGCGACACCGCCTCCACAGATCCGACCGGCAGCCGGTCAGCGGCGGTGGGAATGGGCGGGCCGTCCCGGAGTTCGTAGCGTTGGGAATGCTCCGCTCCGCGCAGCACGCCGACGAGGCCCCAGACGGTGTGGTCGTGGATCGGCGTGCGCTGCCCCGGCCCCCAGACGAAGCTGACGACCGAGAAGCGCTCATGGGGATCGCAATGCAGCAGATACTGCCGGTAATGGACCGGATCGGGCTGCGCGTAGGCGTCGGGCAGCCAATCGTCCAAGGCGACCAGCCCGGCCAGGAGACCGCGACCTGAGTCAAGAATGGCGGCCTCGTCGTCACCCCGCCGCTCCACCAGACGGGTGAAGTCGCC
Organism: Azospirillum himalayense; assembly: GCF_042657465.1. NCBI lineage: Bacteria > Pseudomonadati > Pseudomonadota > Alphaproteobacteria > Rhodospirillales > Azospirillaceae > Azospirillum > Azospirillum himalayense. Next base: position 55,275 of record NZ_JBHSLC010000109.1, read on the forward strand.
GATGAAACCACGCAGGCGGGACAGGTTGGGAAGGGTGGGATCGGTCATGGCATCCATCCAGAATGGTATGCGGTCAAGGCGGGGGGCGGCAGCGGATCAGGCCAGCGCGGCCACCAGCACCGGAAGGACGGCCAGGACGACGCCGGCCCCCAGGGCCAGCCGATGGCTGAGCGGTGCCCGGCCCATATGCGTCCGGTCCGGCATGCTGTCCGGCGAGTCCGAAGGCAGCGGCAAGGGCACCGCGCAGGACGGGCTGAGCGACGCGATCAGCATCCATTGGAAGTCTTCCGAAGCCGTCATGCCGGATCTCCTGTTCGAATGGGGAAGGCGGGGAGCCTCCACCCGGACCGTGGTTGCAGCAGAAACAACATTCCTGGTCAGTAGTATTATGTACTATTCCTATAGGAAAATAGGATTTATGCCCGACGTCAAGCGCGCGTTTCGACCCGAGCGCAGATTTTGAGGCATTTGGAATCGGTGGAGACGTCCTCATGCAGCCGTTCGAGACCGGCCGTTCGCCGGCCGCCTTTGCCCCCGACGAGAACGGCCTCTTCTCTCCTGCTGCAGGGCTGCCGTCGCGAGGTATCGAAGCACAGGTCATCCACGCCAGCAGCGTGCGTCGCGCGACCGTCGGCACGCCAAGGCGGATCGGCTCGATACGGCGCTGCTCATGCGCGCCCTTTTGGAATGGCTGTGCGGAACGCCTTGGACAGCGCCGCCTTGAGTCCCTCATGGGCATCGGACATGGGCATCGGAGGACCAGCCGCTCCCCACAGAACTCCCACACCAAGCCCAGGGACGTGACCACACCACGCTCGTATGGGGATCTCAAAACTGCCAGTTCGCGGGGATCCAGGCGTAGCCATCGTCGGTCTTGAGCATCCGGCCGAGGCCAGGGAATGGAAAATGGAAACCCAGCACCTGAATGCGGTCGGCGGCCGCCCGGTCGAAGATGCGCCGGCGCGAAGCGAGCGCGGTTTCCTTGTCGCGATCGGGCCCGGGACGCCAGGGATTGTCGATGTTGACGATCGGGTGGTAGGCGAGGTCGGCGGTCAGCAGCAGCTGGTCGTTTCCGGAGTGGACGAGGAACGTCGCCATGCCCGGCGTGTGGCCGGAGGCAACGATCGTCGTGAGGCCCGGCACGATCTCGGCGCCCGCTTCATAGAGTTCGACCTCGTTGCTGACCGGCTCCAGGCTGCTCTTGATCGCGGCGGCGAAGCGCAGGCGGAAATCCTGCGGAACGGGCATGTAGGACAGATCCGGATCGTTGCGGACGAAGAAATCCCAGTCCGCCCTCGGCACGAAGACGGTGGCCCTGGGGAACGCCCTACCACCGCTCGCGGTCCTGAGATTGCCGACATGGTCGGGATGGGTGTGCGAGATCACGATGGCGTCGATGTCCGCGGGACCGAGCCCGATCGCCGCGAGGTTCTGGAATATCCGTCCGCCGTTCGGCCCCATCGTCGCGCCCGCGCCGGCCTCGACGAGGATGCGCCGTCCGCCGGTTTCGATCAGAAGGGTGTTCAGGTTCAGAGTCATGTGGTCCGTCGGCAGGAAAGCGCGCCGCAGCACCTCCTGAAGCTCCGCTTCTGGCGCATCGCTCGCGTAGACGCGGGGCGGACCGCCAATCACGCCGTCGCTCAACACCACAGCACTGATGTCGCCGACCCGGAAACGGTAGTGGCCGGCGTTGCCGGTCGCGGGCGTCGTCTGCGCAGACGCGGCCCCACCATCGCCGGGAAGGAACAGGGTCGATGCGCCGACGGCCGCGGACAGCATGATCCTGCGTCGGTTCACAGTGGGGGGATTCATCGGCGTTTCCTTCCGAGTGGGGCGCCCGCGCGCCGCATCCAGCCACGGAACTGGGAGTGACCGGTGACGGACGGCGATCCGGGCGCGACGATCAACCGCAGATCGACCATGACACGGCAAGATTGCGCTGATAAGCTCGGCAAATGTGATCGGCTTGATTAGGCCTGCTTCGCAATGAATCCGATTCGCTTGGACAGCTTCGATGTGTTCGCCGCAATCGTGCGCTGTGGCGGCTTCCGCGCGGCAGCGCTTGAACGGGGCGTCTCGTCATCGGCCTTGAGCCAGACGATGAACGCCTTGGAGGAGGCTCTCGGCATCCGGCTGCTCAATCGGACGACGAGGAGCGTATCGCCCACGGAGGCCGGGCAACGCCTCCTCGATCGCTTGGCCCCGGCGTTGAGCGATATCCAGCTTGCGATTGCCGAGGTCGACGAGCTGAGGGACAGCCCATCGGGAACGCTGCGGATCAACGCGCCGGCGCCCGCCGTCGATCATCTCCTGTGTCCGCTGGTCTTCGACTTCATGGACGCCTATCCCGAAGTGAAGATCGAGATCATCAGCGATGCCGCGGTGATCGACATCGTGGAGCAGGGATTCGATGCCGGCGTCCGGTTCGGCAAGCAATTGGCACAGGACATGATCGCGGTTCCGTTTGGGCCATCGCTCAGATACGCGATCGTTGCCTCACCGGACTACATCGCCCGGCACGGGCGGCCGGAGACACCGCATGCCCTTGTCTACCATGACTGCATTCGGCGGAGATTTCCCGGCGGCACCCTCGTCACATGGCGGTTTGCCCGTGGGAACGACGCGTTGGAGGTCACGCCCGCCGGGCGCCTGACGGTCAGCACGGTGCACAACGAGCTTCAGGCCGCCCTGGCCGGCCGGGGCATCGCCCACGTCCTGGATGACTACGCAAAGCCTCTCGTCAATGACGGTCGGCTGGTGGAGCTTTTCCCGGAGTGGAGCCCCACCTTGCCGCACTGGTATCTGTATTATCCCAACCGACGCCTTCCGAGTGCGGCCATGCGGGCGTTCCTCGATCACATGAAGGGCTACGACTGGCGGGCCGGGGATCAGGCCAGCTTCTGAACGACAGTCGCGATGCTGGAGCCCAGGTCCCCCAGCGTCTTGACCGTCGAGCCGTACTCATCCGCGTATTTCTTGAGGATCGTCTTCCAGTCGGCGTTTGGAATCGCGTCGTAGGTGGACGGGTCGAACGCCCGTCGCGCTCCGTCGATCATCGCGTCCAGACGCTTGAGGTCGGCGCGGGCTCCGTTCAGCAGGGGGGTGAGGCGGTCGATCAGATCCTTGTACTGCTTCACCTTCTTGACGAGAGCCAGGATGGAGGCATCCTCGGTGACGGCGATTCCATCGATCTTCTTCTGATTGAGGATCCGCTCCACGTCTTCGTATTTGGCCTCCGCCGCCCGAAGTTGCCGTTCCAGCTTGTTCACCGACTCCGCCATGAGGTAGCGCCGGCTCTCAGCCCGCTCGACCACCTTCATCGCCTCCTGCGCGCTGCTCCGGTGTTTCGCCACGGCGCTTTGCAAGGCGACCACCTCGTCCGCGCCGTCGTTGAAGCTGTCGTAGGCGGCCTTCCCTTCCTTGACCACGTCGAGCGTGATCTTGGCGCCCGCCACGACCAGCGGCAGCGCCGCGCCCCCGGTCAGCACCGTGGCCGTGATGGCGAGGGCCGTCGCCGTCAGAGCGAGGGCGATCTTTCCCACCGTCTTGGCGTAGACCTTCCACTTCATGTCTTCGAGCATCTTGCGCACGGCCGCGTCCAGGCCGGCGAAGGCCTTCTTCACGATCAGTTTCATGACCGTCGCGATGCCGCCGACGATTCCCCCGAAGCGGTCGGCGGCCCGCTGCTCCATGGTGTCGTTGATCGTGTTCAAAAACAAAAACAGGTTGCGGCCGTCGATCTCGTGCTTCGCGATCTTTTGATCCCACGCCTGAATTTGCTTCTTTATTTCGGCAACCGTCTTCTCTTCGGTCTTCATCAACTCCTGAATGGCCTCGCGCACATTCTTGTTGAAAAGATCGACCACCTTCTTCGGTATCGGCTTTCCCGACGGGTCCGTTTTCGGAGAGTCCCAGGAAAACTCGACATCCACCTTGTTGTTGTTTCCGGAAAATTCGAAATATTTGTATTTTCCGTACTCGTAGGAGAACTTTATCGACTGGTCCGCCATGCTGTCCATCCTTCCACCGCAAAATGCCGCAAGGCGTCGCCCAGTCGGGAAGACGACCATGCCACCATGGTGATGTTCCGATGAAAACTGCGGAAGAAGAATTGCCTCCAGTTGGGATCAAATATGTCCGCGACCCCAGCAATTTTGCACGGGATGATATCTCGGGGCATGGTTGATCCGCTGGCCGGCGGTCCACCGGGTGGATCGCCGGCCATGGACCGGAGCGGACCCTAGAGCAGGTCCTCGATCCGGATCGGCAGATGCCGGATTCGTTTGCCGGTCGCGTTGTGGACGGCGTTGACGATGGCCGCCGCCGCACCGACCATGGCCACCTCGCCGAGCCCTTTGACGCCCGACAGGTTGAGGCGGGTGTCCGGCTCGTCGATGAAGTCGACGTCGATGGCGCCGACGTCGGCGTTGACCGGCACGACATAGTCGGCAAGGTCGTTGTTGAGAACGCCGCCGAACCTGGGATCGCTTTCGCCGGCCTCGCGCAGGGCGGCGCCGATGCCCCAGACCACGCCGCCCCGGACCTGGCTTTCCGCCGTGCGGCGGTTCATCACCCGTCCGCAATCGGCGACGCTGACGACCCGCCGGACCCGCACGCGTCCCGTCGACGGCTCGACATGGACTTCGGCTAAATGCGCGATCCAGCTGAAGGCCAGGAAGTCGGGGTATTCGGGGCCGGTCGTCACCGGCATGCCCCGGCGCAGCTGCTCGATCGCCTGCCGGTCCTTGCCGAGCGGCACGGTATCGACCGTCACCTCCAGATAAGGACGCCGGGTCCGGGCAAGCTGGACAGGGACGGGCTCGTCCGACAGCGCCGCTCCGGTCAAACGGCTCAGTTCCTCGCGCAGCTTCAAGGCGGCGGCCCGCGCCGCCGGGGCCGCGCTTCCCGCGCCCCAGGAGCCCGCGGTGAGATGCTGGGGGGCGTGGCCGGTGTCGCCGATCCGTATATCGAGCTTGCCGGGGTCCACGCCGAGGACGTCGATCAGCTCGGCGGCGATGACGCTGCGAATCCCCTGCCCCATTTCGTGGCCGGACGTGGCGATCCGGCATTGGCCGCCGGCCGAGAGCCGCAGCGTGGTGACGGAGGGCGTCATCGCGGCCTTGTAGCTGCCGCAGGCGACGCCGAGGCCAATGCGGTCGCCGTTTTCGGCAACCAGGGCGCCCGGCCGGTTCGTCCATCGCTCCCAGCCGAACAGCGCGGCCCCACGCCTCAGGCAATCCGCAAGATGGCGGGACGAGAAGGGTTTGCCGGTGATCGGGTCACGCTGGGTGTCGTTGGCGAGGCGCAGCGCGACGGGGTCCATGCCGAGGGCCCCGGCGAGTTCGTCGAGCGCGCATTCGGTGGCGTGGCTGGCCGGATGCTCGTACGGGGCGCGCTGGTGGCCGGGGGTCTGGGTGTCGACCCGGACGATGCGCTCGCTTCCCCGCCACGCGCCATAACCGTACATGCGCGGCGGATTGGCGCCGTGATCGCTGCCGAAGCCGTCATACCGGCTGTTTTGCTGCACCGTTTCATAGATGCCGGCGAGCAGGCGGCCGTCACCATCCGCGGCGAGCCGGACACGATGCCGGCTTTGCGGGCGGTAGGACGCCGTGTGGAACAGCTGGCCCCGCGGCATGACGAGCTTGACCGGGCGGCGCAGGAGCAGGGCGGCGCTCGCCACCAGCACGCTCTGCTCCTGGACGCCGTTCTTCTGGCCGAACCCTCCGCCCGTGTAGGGGCTCACGCCGCGCAGCGCCTGCGGCTCCATCCCCATCATGCCGGCCAAGCCGCCGGCAAAGGCCGCGGCGGATTGCGTTCCCTCGTAAATCCGCAGCGTGCCGTCCTCGAACGCGGCGGTGGTCGAGATCAGCTCGATGGGATTGTGATGCTGCTGGGGATGCCGATACTCCACATCGACGATGTGGGCGGCGTTGGTGAAGGCGGCCTCGGCATCGCCGGACGCGAGCTGGCCGGCGGCGTCCGGCTCGGGGCTCGCGAGGGCGTCGTCCATCCGCGCGCTGAAGGGGTCCTCGGCGTAGCGCACCGTCACGGCCTCGGCGCCTTCGACCGCCGCCTCCAGCGTCTCGGCGACCACCAGGGCGACCGGTTCGCCCCGGTGGCGGACCTGCGGGGCGGTCATGGGCTGGTAGCCCTTTCCCGGCCGCCCGTAGGCGCCGCGGGCTGCGGGCGTCGTCCGGATCTGCGAAAAATCATCATGGGTGAAGACGCGCACGACGCCCGGAACCTGCAGGGCCGCCGCCGTGTCGATGGACAGGACCCGTCCCTTGGCGATCGTCGCGGGCACGGTCATCGCGTGAAGCAGCCCGGGAAAGGGCTGGTCGGCGGCGTACAGGGCGCGGCCGAGCACCTTCTCATGGGCGTCGATCCTGGGACGGTCCGCGTTGCGGTTCGGCGTCATCGGCTCTTGCTCCCGGCGTTGATGATGGCGTCGGCAAGGGTCCGCGCGCCGAGTTCGATCTTGAAGGCGTTGTGGCGGCCGGCCCGAGCCTCGGCGAACGCCGCCCTGGCGGCCTCCAGCGCCCGCTCGCGGTCGAGAGTTTCACCGCGCAGGAGAGCCTCGGCCGGACGCGCGCGCCAGGGCACGGTGGCCACCCCGCCGAGCGCCACATGCGCCTGCCGCACGCGATCGCCGTCCATCTCCAGCGCCACCGCGGCGGACACCAGCGCGAAGGCGTAGGATTCGCGGTCGCGCACCTTCAGATAGGTGGAATTCCGACCGGCGGCGGTCTTCGGCACCGAAATGCCGGTGACGATCTCCTCGCGACCGATGGTGAATTCGAGGTGAGGCGTCCGGCTGGGCGGCCGGTAGAGTTCGGAGATCGGGATCACCCGCGTTCCGTCGAGGCCCTGCAGCTCGACCGCGGCGTCCATCGCCATCAGCGCGACGGGCCAGTCCCCGGGCGACACGGCGTTGCACGCCGCGCTGGCCCCCAGCACGGCCTGGGACCGATCCATCCCGCCGATGGCGGCGCAGCCGGAGCCCGGTTCCCGCTTGTTGCACGGGTAGGTGCCGTTCGCGCCGTTCCGGAAATAGGGGCAGCGAGTCCGCTGCAGCAGATTGCCGCCGACGGTCGCCATGTTGCGCAGCTGCTGGGAGGCCGCCTTCGACAGGCTCTCCGCCAGCACCGGATAATCGTCACGCACGACCGGGTGCTCGGCGACGTCCGCCATCAGCGCAGCACCACCGAAGAACAGCCGGTCGCCGCCGGTGTCGATGCGGTTGGCGCCGTCGAGGTCGGCAATGTCGATCAGATGCGCCGGCTTCTCTATGCCGAGCTTCATCAGATCGTAGAGATTTGTGCCGCCGGCGATGTAGCGGGCGCTTTCGCCGGCCGCGACGAAGGCCTCGATCGCCTCACGGGCCGTTCGGACCTGAACGTAGGACAAGGGCTTCATGGCTCAGCTCCTCTCGATCTGGGGAGCGGCCTGTTCGATCGCCGCGACGATGCCGACATAGGCGCCGCAGCGGCAGATGTTTCCGCTCATGTATTCCTTGATCTGCTCCGGCGTCGACGCGTGCCCCTCCTTGACACAGGCGATCGCGGCCATGATCTGGCCGGGCGTGCAGTATCCGCATTGCAGGGCGTCGTGATCGATGAAGGCCTGCTGCATGGGATGAAGACCGTTCGCCCCGGCGATGCCTTCGATGGTGGTCACGTCACGGCCATCGGCTTTGGCGGCCATCGTCAGGCAGGAGGCGACCCGGCGGCCGTCCAGATGGACCGTGCAGGCGCCGCATTGCCCGTGATCGCAGCCCTTCTTCGCGCCGACGAGGCCCAGCCGCTCGCGCAGCAGGTCCAGCAGGGACGCCCGGGCATCGACGTCCAACGCCGCCGGGCGGCCGTTGACGCGGAAGGACAGGTGAAAGGACATGGGGACCGTCATGCCGTTCTCCGGTGGGGGTTGCGGACCGGCTTGCTGGGCGAACCCGGCGGCCGGCAGCATCGTGCCGGTCAACGAGACGATGGTTCCGGCCTCCAGAACCTGCCGGCGGGTGAGGTCGAAAGGTTGCCTGTCTTGCGGGTCCGGCATCGGAACTCCCTCAGTGATTGCACCATGTTGGCCGTCCGCCGCGGGCAGGACGGGCGCCTTGGGATTGCAGGTCATTGAGAGTGGTTCGCGATGGTCGGAAGAATAAGGCGTCTCATCCTGATCGGACTGATAAGCTGTTCTTTGCAATCGCGGCAGCTCTGTCGCGAACCCTTCCTATAAGCGCGAGATGATGGTGACTGGCATCGCCGCCGATCTTACGCGGCCTGGAGTTCGCGCTGCTGGCTGATGAACCGCACGGCCTCGGCGAGCACGCCGGGCCCGAGGTTGAAGCTGGACGCCTGGCTTTTGCGGAGCGCCTGCATCACCCCAAAGCCCTGGATCGTCGCGCAGGCCGTTTTCAGGGTCTTGAGACCTCGCACCGATCGGCCGAATCATCGCCAGCAGCGTGACCCGGGCGAATCGGCGACCGCCCCGGCACCTCGACGGCGCAATGGACGTTGGCCACGATGGTGGTGTCGCCGCAACGGTCACGCTTCCGGCCTGATTTTCTTCTGCTCGATTGTTCTTGGAGGACGCGCTCGCGAACACCGGACGGCAATAAGGAGGCGTGCGCTCACCTCACCTGAAAAATGCCCCACTTCAATGGAGAGGGGCGCAGACGTGAGGGAGGCGGACATGGCTTTGTTGATCATTCTTTTTGACCGGCCCGCCGACCTCGATGGGAGCGGATACCGGGAGCGCTCGCGGAATTGGATCGCCGAACTGACAAGACTGGACGGTTTTGTCGAGTTCTCGGCGCAATGGAACGCGCTGCGCATGTCCCCCAACACGATGGTGCTGATCAGGCTCTCCTCCCCGGAGGCGGCGATCAGGGCGATTTCGGATCCGGCGCTTGCGCTCATGTTCGACGACATGAGAGCGCACGGCTGCCACAACATCATGGCGCACCCATTCAAGAACTCCGATCTCATTCCGGCACCGATCATAAAAGAAGTGCATTGAGCGCGCACCAAAGCCGCTCCATGACCGGTCCATGGCCGCACCGACAGCCTTGCCCTTCGTCAGCCTCCTTACAGATCGTGACGGCGTTTGGGCGCCGTTCCGTACATGACCCGAAGGCTCCTCTCCCGATAGCGGGTGGATCGAACCGTTCCTGGGCCGCACGCTGGTTTGGTCATTCTGCGTCGGGCGTTCGACCTGCGCAGCGATCCGGCCGTCATCACCGTCCTGTCGGGAACGGCTGCCCTGCGCTTCGCACCAGCGCCGCGAAGTCCTGTTCGGCGTGGTACGAAGAGCGGGTCAGCGGGCTTGCCGAAACCATCCGGAAGCCCTTGGCCCGCGCCACGCGTTCGTATTCGGCGAACTCCCCCGGCGGGGCGTAGCGCGCCACCGGGTGGTGGCCCGGCGTGGGCCGCAGATACTGGCCGATGGTCAGGAAATCGACGCCCGCCACCCGCAGGTCGTCCATGACCTGAAGCACCTCGGTGCGCTCCTCGCCAAGGCCCAGCATGATGCCGGACTTGGTGAAGATCTCCGGGCGCCGGTTCTTCACCCGGTCGAGAAGACGCAACGAGTGATAGTAGCGCGCCCCCGGCCGCACCATCGCGTACAGGCGCGGCACGGTTTCCAGGTTGTGGTTGAAGACGTCCGGCCGGGCATCGGCGACGGTCTCGATGGCTCCCGTCTTGTTGCGGAAGTCGGGGGTCAGGATCTCGATCGTCGTCGCGGGCGAGACGGCGCGGACCCGTTCGATGCAACGCACGAACTGCCGGGCGCCGCCGTCCGGCAGGTCGTCGCGGTCCACCGAGGTGATGACCACATGGCGCAAGCCGAGGTCCAGAACCGCCTCGGCCAGCCGGTCCGGTTCCTGCGGGTCGAGCGCGTCGGGCCGTCCGGTCGCCACGTTGCAGAAGGCGCAGGCCCGCGTGCACACGCTGCCCAGGATCATCACCGTTGCGTGCCGCCTGCTCCAGCATTCGCCGATGTTGGGACAGGCGGCCTCCTCGCAGACCGTGTGCAGGGCATGCCGGCGGACGAGGGCGCGGGTGTCCTCATGGGCACCGCTGGACGGTGCGCGGGCTCGAAGCCATGCCGGCTTTTCGGCCTGATGAACCAGCGCAGCGGGTGACGCGGGCATGGCCGTCACTCCGCCGCGACGGCCGGGGCCGCCGGTTGCACGATGATCTTCACGTTCCGGTCCTTGTTGTGGACCAGTTCCTCGAACCCGCGCGCGACGATCATGTTCGTTTCCTCCAATTCTGTCGTTGCCAATTTTGCCGTTGAACGGTGAGCGTCGGCTCGAAACCGCCGGGTCGCGGTCAGGCGAAGACCATCCCGCCGTCGACCAGCAAGGATTGGCCGGTCATGAAGTCGGAATCGGACGAGGCGAGGAAGCGCGCCACCCCCACCAGATCCTCCGCCGTCGACGGACGGCCCAGCACGGCGCCGGCCGCGAAATGGTTGAACGCCTCGTCCTCGGCCGTCGTCAGGCCGGTGTCGCGGAAGCCCTTGTCGATGATCTTCCACATCTCCGTCGCGACGACGCCGGGGCAGATCGCGTTGGCGGTGATCTTCTCCTTGCCGAAGGCGCGCGCCGCCGCCTGGGTCAGGGCGACCACCGCGAACTTGCTGGCCGAGTAGTGGGCGAGCGGTTCGTACCCCTGCTTGCCGGCGATGGAGGCGGTGTTGATGATCTTTCCGCCCTCGCCTTGCGCACGGAAGGTCTTGATCGCCTCCTGCATGCCGATCAGCACGCCCAACGCGTTGACGTCGGTGACGAAACGCCAGTCCTCCTCCGTGATGTCGAGGAAGGGCTTGGTCTGGGCGACGCCCGCGTTGTTGAAGAGGACGTCGAGGCGCCCGAAAGAACTGACAGCCGTGTCGATCATGTGGCGGACCGCGGCGCGGTCGCGGACGTCCACCGTGACCGCGACGGCGTCGCCACCCGTCGCGCGGATGGACTCCGCCACCGTCCGCGCATCCTCCTCCGTGCGATCGGCGATGATCAGCCGCGCGCCGTCGGCGGCGAGCGCGCGGGCGATGGTGGCGCCGATCCCGCGGCCGGCGCCGGTGACGATGATGCTCTTGTCCTTGAGGGTGGGCATGGTGGGTCTCCAAGGGCCGGCCCGGGGGAAAACCGCAGGCCGGCCGCACGGGTGGAACGATCAGGCGTTTTTCGTGACGTGGTCCTTGAGGAGGGCGTTCACCTTGCCGGCCGCCTCCATCTGCACCATGTGGCCGGCGTCCGGGACCACCTCGACCCGCGCGGCGGAGCCCAGCGCCGTGGCGTGGGCGGCGGGGATGACGCGATCCTCGGCGCCCCACACGACCAGCGTCGGCACCTTCGCGGCCCCGACCGCCTCGCCGAGAAGGGCCGTCTGCTCCCCGTTCACGAACATCGAGGACGCGATGGCCCGAAGCGCACCGTCCACGCCGTCCAGCCGCTTGTACTTCAGCAGGTCGTCGGTCATCTGGCGGCTGACGAGCCCGGTGTCGGCGAACAGGGTCTCCAGCACCGGCTTCAGGTCGCGGCGCGAGGTCGCGCCGATGAAGCCCGCGATGTAGTCCTGGTTGATCTCGCGCCCCAAACCGGCCGAGCAGATCAGCGACAGCGACGCCACCCGCTCCGGCGCGTCGAGCGCCATGTGCATGGACACGGCACCGCCCATCGAATGGCCGACCAGATGCGCGGCCCCGATGCCCACCGCGTCCATGAAGTCCCGCACCGCCCTCGACAGGCCGGTCAGCGTCGGGTCGGGCAGCGTCTTGGCGGACTGGCCGTGCCCCGGCAGATCCAGCGCGTAGACCGTGGCGCCCTCCGCCAGGGCGTCGATGGTGAACAGCCAGTTGTCGAGGTCGCCGCCGAAGCCATGGACCAGCAGCACGGTCGTCGGGCCGTCGCCGCGCTTGGCGTAGCGGATGGTGCCCACCGCCGTCTCGGCGAACTCGTAGCGCGGGCCGGCATCCGCCCCGTCCTCCTCGCCGTCGGCGGCGGGGACCGCGTAGCCGGCGATGAAGGCGTCGATGTCGCTGTCCGGCACGTCGGGTTCGGCCAGCACGGCGATCAGCGCCTTCACCGGGTAGACGGTGCCGGGCTCGCCCAGCACCCGGCGCAGGACGCCGGTCTCGCCGGCCTCGACCACGTTGGTGATCTTGTCGGTCTCGACCTCCAGCAGGTCGTCGCCCAGGTTGACGGTGGCCCCCGGCTGCTTCAGCCAGCCGGTGACCTTGCCCTCCGACATGGACAGGCCCCACTTGGGCATGACGATGGGCTTGATGCGCTCGTTGAGAGTGGTCATGAAAAAGCGGCTCCGGGATCAGGCGGCGAGGGTGCTGCGGGGAGAGGGGGCCATCGTGCGGCGGACGGCGGCGGCGACGGCCTCGGCGCTGGGGATGTAAAGGTCCTCCAGCGAGGGCGAGAAGGGCACCGGCGTGTGCGGCGGCGTCACCATCTGGATGCCGGCCTTCAGCGCGCCGAAGGCGTTCTGCGCCACGAAGGCCGAAATGTCGGTGGCGAGGTTGCAGCGCGGGTGCGCCTCGTCCACCACGACCAGCCGGCCGGTGCGCTCCACGCTGTCGATGATGGTGTCCCAGTCGATGGGCGACAGGGTGCGCAGGTCGATCACCTCCGCCTCCACCTTGTCCTTGGCGAGCGCGTCCGCGGCCTCCATGGCGCGGTGGACGGTCAGGCCGTAGCTGACGATGGTGACGTGATCGCCGTCGCGGAGCACGTTCGCCTCGCCGAAGGGGATGGCGTAGGATTCCGCCGGCACCTCGGTCTCATGACCGTAGAGGTTCTTGTGCTCGCAGAAGATGACCGGGTCGTTGTCGCGGATCGACTGGATCAGCAGGCCCTTGGCGTCGTAGGCGTTCGACGGGCAGACGACCTTCAGCCCGGGAATGTGGGTGAACAGCGGGGTGAGCATCTGCGAATGCTGGGCCGCCGCGCGGAAGCCCGCGCCGACCATGCCACGGATCACCACCGGCGTCTCCGCCTTGCCCCCGAACATGTAGCGGAACTTGGCCGCCTGATTGAAGATCTGGTCGAAGCAGACGCCCATGAAGTCCATGAACATCAGCTCCGCGACCGGGCGCATGCCGCAGGCGGCGGCGCCGATGGCCGCGCCGATGTAGGCGGATTCCGACAGGGGCGTGTCCAGCAGGCGGTCGCCGTGCTTGGCGAACAGGCCCTTGGTGACGCCCAGCACGCCGCCCCAGGCGTCGTCCTCGCCGGGCGCGCCGGTGCCGCCGACGATGTCCTCGCCCATGAGGATGACGGTCGGGTCGCGGCGCATTTCGAGGTCCAACGCCTCGTTGATCGCCGTCTTCATGCTGATTTTGCGGGACATGGTGTTTCCTCCGGTGAAGGCCGTTTTTTGGCGTGGGCCGCTCAGTAGGCGACGTAGACGTCTTTCAGCAGGTCGGCGGCGACGGGCAACGGGGCCGCCTTGGCGCAGCGCACGGCGTCCTCGATCAGCGCGTTCACCTCGCGGTCGATGGATTCCAGCTCGGCGGGGGCGACGGTGCCGGTCTCCGTCAGGCGCTGGGCAAGCAGCTTGATGCAGTCGCGGTTGGCGCGCAGGCTCTCCACCTCGCCCTTGGCGCGGTAGGTCTGGGCGTCGCCTTCGAAATGGCCGTAGAAGCGGACCATGTTGCATTCCAGCAGCGCCGGGCCGCCGCCTTCGCGGGCGCGCCGGATGATTTCGCCGGCCGCCTCGTGCACCGCGAAGAAATCGGTGCCGTCCACCGTCACGCCGGGCAGGCCGAAGCCGGTGGCGCGGTCGATGTAGCTGTCGCAGGAGACCGCCCACTCCATGGCGGTGGATTCGGCATAGCCGTTGTTCTCCACCACGAAGACGACCGGCAGGTTCCACACCGCCGCGAGGTTCATGCTCTCCAGGAAGGTGCCCTGGTTCGACGCGCCGTCGCCGACGAAGGTGATGCCGACCCCGCCGTCGCCCCGGAACTTGGCGGCCAGCGCCGCCCCGCAGATCAACGGCGCGCCGGCGCCCAGGATGCCGTTGGCGCCCATCATGCCCTTCGACAGGTCGGCGATGTGCATCGACCCGCCCTTGCCTCGGCAGGCGCCGGTGGACCGGCCGTAGATCTCCGCCATCATCTCGTGGACATCGACGCCCTTGGCGATGCAATGACCGTGGCCGCGATGGGTCGAGGCGATGCGGTCGTTGTCGTTCAGGTGCATCATGATGCCGGTGGCGCAAGCCTCCTCACCGGCGTAAAGGTGCACGAAGCCCGGAATGTCGCCCTTGGCGAAGTCGATGTGCAGGCGCTCCTCGAACTCGCGGATGGTCCGCATGGTCCGGTAGGCTTGCAGCAGGTCCGCTTTGTCGAGTGGATAAGGATTGTTGGTCACGGACGTTTCTCCCCTGTCAGGTTTTTCAAAGGCAGGTTTTTCAAAGGCGGTCTTTTCAGAGTTCGGCCGTGACCGGCGCCGGAGCGCCGGTCAGTAGCCTGTATTGGGCGGCGTGCTGCATGCAGCCGCCCACGTTCACGGTGCGGAAGGCGTCGTCCCGGAGCGTCAGGGACACGCGGTCTTGCGCCGAGAAGGCGATTTCCCGCTCGCCGTCGAGCGCGATGGAGCCGGCCTTCGCCTCCGGCACGAAGGGCACGCCGGCCGGCATGCGGCGCCAATCAGCGACGCCGACCGAGGCCATCAGCCCCGGCGCGATGGGCGCGCGCAGCACCGTCATGCCGGACGCCGCCGTGTTGGACGCCGGTGTGCCGAGACGCACCATCAGCCCGCCGCTCTCCTCCCGCGTCACGGGCTCCAGCAGGCCGGCGATGGCCGACATGCCGATGACCTCCGGGTCGGCGAAGGTGACGAACAGCTCGCGGAAGCTGTCCGGCTTCCACAGGGCGCGGGCCCCGACATAACGCTCGGTCACCAGGGCGACGTCGACCAGCGCGATCTCCTCCACCCGGCCGTTGAGCGACACGTCGATGCGCTTGTTCGCCGCGAAGGCGATGTCCGCGGGCACCTGCCCGGTCACGGCCAAGCCGGTCGCCAGCCCGGTGATGGTCGGCTCGCGGTGTTCGGGAAAGGCGTTGTTGGTGCCGGTGGAGATGCCGGCCACGGGCACCGCCCCGCAGTGCGCCACCACGGCGCGGTGCGTGCCGTCGCCGCCCAGCACGACGATGGCCGCGACTCCCGCCCGGCGCATCTCGTCCGCCGCCCGATGGGTGTCGGCGACGGTGCCGGTGACCGGCATGGGCAGCGGGTGAATGGCGGGATAGGGCGCCTCGCCGTGCGCCGCCGCCCGTGACAGCCCGCGCGCCACATGACGCCCGATGCCGCCATGCTCCGGCATCATCAGGACGTCGGCGACCCCGCAGGCACGCAGCGCGGCCAGAACGCGCAGGACGATGTTGGCGCGATCCGTGATCTGGAGGTTCGCCGCGTTCGCGACGACCCGGCGGATGTCGCGTGCGGATACTGGATTGGCAATGATGCCGATGACCGGTGCCACGCCCCCTCCCCTTCGCTTCGATGTTTTGAAGGGGTGTATGGCAAGAGCCGTGCCAAATGTGCGTACGGCTGACTATCGTTGTTCTGCAACAGTTTACGCGACGAGTGGCGGTGTTCCGGTCACCTCACCTGTTGCATGACCTGTTGCAGGGGCGTTGCAACAGGTGTTGCATGCCTCAATCCAGCCGGTGCGGCGGGACGATGCCGAAACGGCGCATCTGGCGGTGGATGGTCGAGCGGTCCACGCCCATGTCCCGCGCCGCTGCCGACACGTTCCAGTGCAGGCGGCGCAGCACCTCGCGCAGGCGGATGGCGGGGTCGGCGCTGTCCGGGGCGGGAGTCGGAGCGCTGGCCGGCCACGCCTCGAACACGCCGCTGCGCTGCACGGGGTCGGGGATGTCCATCAGTTCGATCAGCCCGTCGGTGCAGACGGCGCAGGCGTAGTCGAGTGCGTTCACCAGCTCGCGCACGTTGCCGGGCCAGCCATGGGCGCGCAGGGCTGCCAGCGCCGGGGCGGCGATGGTGTAGCCGATGCCGTCCCGCTCCGTCCGCTCGGCCAGCAGCCGGTCGATCAGCCAGTCGAGGTCGCCGCGCTGGCGCAGCGGCGGCACGGTGAACACCGCGCCGTTGAGACGGAAATACAGGTCGTCGCGGAACGTCCCGGCCGTGATCAGTTCGACCAGATCGCGGTGGGTCGCGGCAATGACGCGCACGTCCACCGACACCGCCTTGGTGCGGCCGATGGGGGTGACCTCCCGCTCCGCCAGGACGCGCAGCAGGCGTGTCTGCGAGGACAGCGGCATGTCGCCGATCTCGTCCAGGAACAGCGTGCCGCCGTCCGCCTCCAGGATCAGCCCTTTCTTGCCCCGCGACGTGGCTCCGGTGAAGGAGCCGGGCTCATAACCGAACAACTCGCTCTCGATCAGCGCCTCCGGCAGCGCGGCGCAGTTCACGGCGACGAAGGGCTTGGCCGCGCGCACGCTCGACCGGTGCAGGGCCTTGGCGAGGTGTTCCTTGCCGGTGCCGGTCTCGCCGTGGATCAGCAGGCTCATCCGCGTGTTCACCAGCTTCGCCGCGCGCGTCAGCACCGCTTTCAGCGCCGGGTCACCGCCGCACATCGCCTGGAGCGGTTTGGGCAGGCTTCCCTCGTCCCCTTTGCGTGGACGCGGGACGGCGATGGCCGGCGGCGGCATCGCTTGCGCGAACAGGGGTGTCCCACTGCGCCGCAGATGGAGGGTGCGCTGGTCGGTGGGCAGAGAACGGACGAACCGCACCAGGTCGTCCACCTGGCAGTCGAACAGGTCGGGGAAGGATCGTCCGATGAGATCCTCCCGGCCCTCCCCCTCCCCGGCCAGCAGTTGCCACGCGCGGTGATTGAAACCGATGATCCGCCCGGCGCCGTCCAGCGCGATCACGAAGTCCGGATCGACTTCCGCGAACTCCTGGGAGGCGGAGAGCTTGACCACCCACTCCCGGCGGAAATTGTTGTAGAGGTTGGCGTTTTCGATCTTGTGCGCGTAAGCCTTGACCAGCTGGAGGGCCAGATACTGGCTGATCTTGGGCTCCGGCGAACGGAGCGCGGAGATGTCCAGCACCGCCGCAAGCCCGCCGCCGCTGTGGAACACCGGAGCCGCCGTGCAGGTGAGGGGGATGTGGGTCGCGTCGAAATGGTCCGTCTGGTGGACGGTCAACGCCTCGCCCGTGGCGATGCAGGTGCCGACCGCGCAGGTGCCGGCCCGGCCCTCGTTCCAGTCCGCGCCGAGATAGAGGCCGGTCCGGCGCAGGTCGTCGTCCGACGCCCGGTCGCCGATGAAGTCGACGGTGACGCCGTTGCTGTCGGTCAGCAGCAGGGCGTAGCCCATGCCGGCCACCTGATGATACAGCGCCTCCAGCCCGAAGCGGGCCATGCGCAGGAACTCGTCCATCGCGTCGCGGTGCAGGCACAGACGCTCGTGCGGCAGGATGTAGGCCTCGCGCCGGACGGTCGGATCCAGCTTGTGATCGGCCACGCACCGGCGCCAGGATGCGGTGATGATGGCGTCGCGCTTCGACGCGATCCCTTCCGAGACGCGGACCAATTCGTTGATGTGCGCCGCTTTGGCGTTCTCCATCAGCGTATCCTCCCTGGAGCGCAATCGCTCTGATCTGGTCAGCCAAATCGGAGCAATATATCAAACGCATCGTCGCACAGGCAATTTGTGCAATAGTATTGCCGGCACCTGCACCGCGGCCCGGCAATGAGCCCCCCGGCTGGGCCTGTTCAAGCGGCCGAGGGCAGCTTGGCCACGGACATCTGCCCACCCAGGCGCGCGCACCGGCACCCCATCGGGCTTACGTCGTTGTTCCTTGTCCATCTCGAAAGCCTCCGGTTGCGGCGCAATCCACCGCAGCGGGGTGTCTCATCGAACCGTGCCGCGTCCCATTTTTCTCCTCGCTGCAACACGTTGCCCTGCGTTGCAAGTCGGTCGGTGCAAGTCGGTCGGCGCAAGTCGGTCGATGCCCAAGCGGTGTGCGCCCTTGCGGCTTGGTGCGAGTTGCGCGCAACCCTGAGTTTCCCAAAGGAGGCTGGCGTTGAGTGACGTCGGCAACAGCGATAATATGGCCGTCATCGTTCGACGTCCTGCGGAGAATCTTAGTGGAGAGTGAGTTGCCGACCGGCGTTGGCGGGGAGCCACTGTCGGGCGAGCGGCGATTCGAACTGCTCGTCAACAGCGTCCACGATTACGCCATCTACATGCTCGACCCACACGGAATCGTGACCAGCTGGAATCCGGGTGTCCAGCGGTTCAAGGGATACACGGCCGCGGAAATCATCGGCCAGCATTTCTCACGCTTCTACACCGATGACGATCAGCGTGCCGGAGTGCCGCAGCGGGCGCTCTCCATCGCCTCGATCGAAGGAAAATTCGAGGCGGAAGGTTGGCGGGTTCGCAAGGACGGCACGCGCTTCTGGGCGCACGTCATCATCGACCCCATCCGTGACGACGCCGGGAAGCTGATCGGGTTTGCCAAGATCACGCGCGACGTCACCGAGCGCAAGCAGGCGCAGGAGGCTCTGCAACAGAGCGAGGCACGCTTTCGCCTGCTGGTCCAGGGGGTGATCGACTACGCGATCTTCATGCTCGATACGACCGGGCATGTCACGAACTGGAATTCCGGTGCCCAGCGCATGAAGGGCTACACGGCCGAGGAGATCATCGGAGAGCATTTCTCCCGCTTCTACACCGCCGAGGATCGGGCCGCCGGCGTCCCGATCAAGGGGTTGCACACCGCTGAGCAAACCGGAAAATTCGAAACCGAAGGCTGGCGGCTCCGTAAGGATGGCACGCGCTTCTGGGCCAGCGTCGTCATCGACGCGATCCGGGATGACAACGGGCGCCTTGTCGGTTTTGCCAAAGTCACCCGCGACATCACCGAACGCAAGCTGGCGCAGGAAGCGTTGGAAGAAACCCGCGCAGCGCTCTTCCAGGCGCAGAAGATGGAAGCCGTGGGCCAACTGACCGGCGGCATCGCGCACGACTTCAACAATTTGCTTCAGGCCATCGGCGGCAGTCTGGAGACCATCCAACGGCGGCTCGTGACGGGGCGCGGCGACATCGAGGCGTATGTGACCGCCGCCAGAACCTCGGTTGATCGGGCGAAGACTCTGACACAGAGGCTGCTCGCCTTTTCCCGCCGACAACCGCTTCAACCCGAGCGCACCGACCTGAAGACGCTGGTGGATGGACTGCGGGACCTGATCGAACGTTCGGTCGGCGAAGCGATCCGGGTCGAGACACGGCTGGCTCCTGGGCTGTGGCCAATCTGGGCGGACGCCAATCAGGTCGAGGCTGCGCTGCTGAACCTGGCCATCAACGCCCGCGATGCAATGCCCCATGGCGGACAACTCACCATTCAGGGCGTCAACATCCATCTGGATGCGGCCGCGGCGGCTTCGGAGGCCGGAGTGCAGCCCGGAGACTACACACTGCTTGAGGTGGCCGACACCGGCACCGGTATGCCGCCGGACGTTCTCGACCGTGCCTTCGAACCGTTCTTCACGACGAAGCCGCTTGGTCAAGGAACAGGTCTGGGGTTGAGTCAGATCTATGGCTTTGCCCGTCAGTCGGGTGGGTATGTCCGAATCGACAGCGACGTGGGGCATGGAACCTCCGTGAAGCTGTACCTGCCTCGCTCTCACGAAGCGGAACAGCTCGGTTCCCTCCCTGTGGAGGTCCCCGATCAGCCGCAGCAGCCGGTGCCGGGAACCGTGCTGGTGGTGGAGGACGAACCGATTGTCCGCATGCTGCTTGTGGAAGCGCTCCGGGAGCAGGGGGCGACGGTCTTGGAGGCCGAGGATGGAAACGAAGCCTTGACCATCCTCAACTCCCCGGTGGGGATCGACCTTCTGGTCACGGATGTCGGCTTGCCGGGCATCACCGGACAACGGGTTGCGGAAACAGCCCGGTCATTGCGGCCGGACCTGAAAGTCATATTTTTTACTGGCTACGCCTGCAATGCCGTCATGGACAAGGAACTGCTGGCACCACATACACGACTTCTCAGCAAGCCCGTTGCCATTGACCAATTCCTCGCCCAGGTGAATGCAATGTTGTGCAGCGGCTGAAAATTCTTTGACTTACCCCATTCCGGCTCAGTCGAAATCCTGTTCCATCAGGTCGCAGTTGAAGTGGGGGTGGCCTCGACGAAGCGGATCGCCACGATCTGGTGGCCGTGCGGCGGCGCCATGCTCCCTAAACGATCAGGGACGCACAACGGACAAATCACCATTCCACGGTGCCACAGGAAAGCAGCCGCATGGACGGTGCATCGTGATGTTCACCAGGGGAACGATGCCGTCCCCTTCAGCGCTGTCGGCTCTGTCGCGGCGTTTTCGCAATGGCGGAGAGCGGGGAGTCCCCGACCTCTTTCACCAACGATGTCGGAAGCGCAGTTATCGCGGCGAGCGGAATGGCTGAGCGGAGGCGAGCAGGCGACGCTCAGGGCCATCATCCTCGCCGGCCCCGATCCGAGACGGCACGGCTGCGTGGAATGGACCTTGCCGATCCTGTGCGCCGATCCTGTGCGCCGATCCTGAGCGCGGTGATCGCCGAACGCTTCGCCAAGACGCTGCATCCGGACAGCCTGCCGCGCATCGTGCGCCGGTTGGCCCTGTCGAAGCAGAACGAGAGCCTCCGCCAGCAATTGGCTCCGTGCTGCAATGGCGATTCAACCCTCCGCCAATTCAACCGGTTCCAGCAATTTCCCCGGAACCGGGCCGACCTCCAAAGGTTGCGATCGCACAGGCATCGGCCGCCGACGGCGCTGCAGTTCCTGCTGCGGAAGCGGCTTCCATGCGCTATATTTCGGTCTACGAAGCGCTCGTCCGCTTCTTCACGCCAAGGACTGTTGGCGTGGCGAACCGCCTGGGAACCGTGGCTGATGCCCGCTGCCGACACCGATGCCCTGCAACCGCCCGCCCTGCGCGATGCCGACCATCTGACGGCGATCGTCGATCTCAACGAACGCCTGTTCTTTGCCCGTGATCTGCCGGCCGTGGTTTCCATCCTCCGGACGGCCGCGCGCCGCCTGACCGGCGCCGACGGCGTCACCATCGTGCTGCGCGACGGCGACCTGTGCCATTACGTCGAGGAGGACGCGATCAGCCCGCTGTGGAAAGGACAGCGGTTTCCCATGGGCACCTGCATCTCGGGCTGGGCCATGCTGACCGGGCAACCCGCGGTCATTCCGGACATCTACGCCGATCCGCGCATTCCACACGAAGCCTATCGCCCCACCTTCGTGCGAAGCCTCGTCATGGTGCCGGTCGGCGCGCCCGATCCCATCGCCGCCATCGGCGCCTACTGGGCGACGCGGCACACGCCTGACACGGGCACAGTCACCCTCCTGCTGGCGATCGCCCGATCGGCGGCCCTGGCGCTGTCCAACGTCCGCCTGCTTGAATCGTTGCAGGAGGCGGCCGAAGCCGCACGGACCCAGGCCAAGGAACTGGCGCGGGCCAACGCGGCGCGCACCCGGCTCCTTGCGACGTTGAGCCATGACCTGCGCCAACCGGTCCATGCCCTGACCCTCGCCACCCACGCCCTGTCATCCCGGGTCACAGCCCGCGGTGAAATCTACGTGTCGACGATGAAGCACTGCCTGGGCGTGGTGAAGCGACTGATGGACGGCGTACAGGATCTGGTGCGGATGGACGACGGCACGATCGCCGTCCGGATGGAAGACGTCCCGTTGGACGATCTGATGACGCACGCCACGGCGACGTTCCAGCTGGCCGCCGAAGCCAAGGGGCTCGACTGGCGCCTGGAAGGAAGCGGCGGCGGGCTGACGGTGCGCACGGACCGGCTGCTTGCGTCGCGCATCCTCCACAACCTCGTCGACAACGCCATCAAATACACCGACCGCGGTGAAATCCGGATCGTGTGCCGCACCGCCGATGGCAGGGCGTGGGTCGACGTCTCCGATACCGGCCGAGGCATCCCGGAGAGTTCCCTGGCCGACATTTTCGAAGAATTCTACCGCATCGAAGCCGGAGATGACGTCGTTGGCCTGGGCCTGGGCCTGTTCATCGTGAAGACGCTGACGAATCACCTCGGCTATCCGATCATGGTGGAGTCCCGCCCAGGGGCGGGAACAACGATCAGCGTCGCCCTGCCATTGGCTGGTTCTGTCGCATCGCCCATGGGCGGGTGATCGAGAGCCCTCGCCCGAGGGAGCACCGTGGCCGGTGTCAGCGTCCGGCCACGAGCACGCTCGAGCGGGTATCGCGGAACTGCTGCTGGATGGCCGCGATGGCGCTCATGTCCGTGAGCAGCGCCGCGACGCAGTCCGGATCGAACTTCCGGCCCGCCTGCTCCTGGAGGAAAGCCGCCGCGGCCTCGTTCGTCCACGCTCCCTTGTAGGGACGCTCCGACGTCAGCGCGTCGAACACGTCGGCGACCGCGACAATGCGGGCTTCCAGCGGAATGGCCACGCCGGAAAGGCCGTTCGGATAGCCGGAGCCGTCAAAGGCCTCATGGTGACAGGCCACCACATTGCGCAAAATGGCGGCGTGCGGCAGGGCGCCAAGGCCGTGGTCGTGAATCATCGCGTTGATGATGTCCAAGCCCTTGGTCACATGCGTTTTCATGACCTCGAACTCGTCCGGCGACAGCTTGCCGGGCTTGAGCAGGATGCTGTCCGGCACCGCCACCTTACCGACATCGTGCAGGGGGGCGTACTGGAGAACATATTCGATGAACTCGTCCGAAAGCCCGTGCTTCGATGCGATTCCCGCCGCGACAAGCTGGGCGTAGCGGCTCATGCGGTTGAGATGAGCACCGGTCTCCTCGTCACGGTAGTGGCTGACCTCGAGGGCCGTGTGCACGGCCGCCAGCATGGCGCGCGTGCTGGTCATCTCCGACGCGACGAGCACGCCGATGACCCGCCGATACGGCAGCAGTGCCGACACGATGGGGTCGGTGAAGAATCCCACCTTCCTTGAGTTCAAGAAAAGGAAGCCATACAGATCGCCCTGCCAGTGAATACGGCTCACGTAGCGTGAACGGAAACCCTGCTTGAGCAACCGGCCTCCCGGGCCGCTGGAACCGGGGGCGGACGTCATCGCATTGTCAATCCACGGACGGCCCGTCTCGGCGACCGCCTGCAGAAGAGGATAATCGCACAACCTGCCGGAGAGTGGATCGAGAGGCCGTGGGCCGACGTTGCTGTGGACGAACGTCCGGACCCGCTCACCCCTGGCATCGTAGGTCGCCACGGCGATCCGGTGCAGATGCTCCAGTCCGGGCCATTCGCGGATCTCCTCATGCAACGACTGGAGCCGTTCCTCAAGGCCTCCACTCTGCTCCATCCAAGGATCTTCGCCGAACCCGCAGGCGAGACTGCCTGCTCCCACTTGCCGCACCTGGTTCAAAGAACATCTCCTGGATGGTGTAAGCTATAAGGAAACTATTCGCCAAGCCAGCAATGGGTATATCGCGCTATCTTTTCACTGCATGCGGGTGAAGGGTTGCCGGAAGACGGGGAACTTCATGGAACGACCGTCACCTTCGAGGGCATTCGTTGGCGTTGATTTGCGTCAAATCCCTCAACAAATATGTGCAGAGGGTTATGAAACCGGACCAGAAGTTGAAGGCTGGGTTCCGTTGTTACCAGAAGGCGCTTGGCGGCACGATCGATGGGCATGCCCTTGCCGTGCTCAAACCGAAGGCGTTTCCACAGCGGCGTGTTGCGACCAGGACGGCCTTTGCTGAACCCGATGCGGATCGAACCAACTCAGCGATGAGGCCGGGTCAACTGCCGAGAAGCTCCTGCACGGCGGCAAGGAGTTGATTGGAGGCGACGGGTTTGCGGAGGAATGTCACGCCGAGATCCGTGGCGGCGCGTTCGCTGTCCGGCCCCATATCGCCGGTCAGAATGATGCCGGGTATCGGATGGCCAGCCTGTTTGCGGATTGTGGCGACGGCGTCCGTTCCAACGTCGCCTCCTCGCAGCCGATAATCCGCGACGACGAGGTCCGGCGCACGCGCCATGCCTTGCAGACCGTCGAGTGCCTGCGCCGCGGATCCGGCGATGACGACCTCGTAGCCCCACTCCATGAACAATGTCCGCAACCCGGTGAGCACGATCGCGTCGTCATCGATCAGAACAGCCAAGCGCCTTTGCCCGTCGGCCGTCACAACCGGCTTCGGCCGGGGTGGACTGGTCCCCGCGGCGCCCGCAAGGGGGACGTCGACCGCAAAGGTCGATCCACGCCCCGGTTCGGAGCGCACGGTCACCGGGTGATCAAGCAGCTGGGAGAGCCGCTGCACGATGGCCAACCCCAGACCCAATCCTTGACTCCGGTCGCGCTCCGGGTTGTTGACCTGATGGAACTCTTCGAACACGCGGCCCAACTGCTCGGCGGATATGCCGATTCCACTGTCGTGGACCTGGATGCTCACGCGGTCGGGAACGATGTCGCAGACGACCCGCACATAGCCTTCAGAAGTGTAGCGCAAAGCATTCTCGACCAGATTGCGCACTATGCGACCGAGCAGCACCGGATCGCTTCGCACCGCCAGAGCTGGTCCGGGGTCGGTGACATGGAGTTCCAGACCCTTGCTCGCCGCGATCAGCGAGTAAGCGACGCGTATCTCATCCAGCAGCGACGCAAGGGGGACGTCACGGACTTGAGGCGCAATCGTTCCGACATCCAGGCGGGAAACATCGAGCAGGCTGTCGAGCAGAGCCTTCAACGTGTCCAAGGCACGCTCCAGCGCCATCAGCGACCTGCGGCTCCGGTCCTCGCGGACATGAGACTGCAAAACGCCGGCGAACAGCAAAGCCGACTGGAGCGGTTGCCGCAAATCATGGCTGGCGGCGGCCAGGAATCTGGACTTGGACTGGTTGGCTTCATCGGCCTGGGTCTTGGCATCCCGCAGAGCCTGCTCCATCGCCCGACGCTCGGTGACGTCCATGTTCATGCCGCTCAGGCGAACCGGGCGACCGCTGCCATCATGTTCCGCCCGCCCCACTCCCAGCAACCAGCAGACCCCCTTTTCCGGATGCGCGATGCGAAACTCCGCCTGGTAATCCGGCCGCCTGCCTTCGAGCACGTCCTGCACGGCCTGCCGCAACACCGGGTGATCGTCCGCAACAACCAAGTCGTAGAACGCGGCTTCACTGGGTTGGAAGGTCGTCGGATCGACGCCCAACAGACGGTACATGCCGTCCGACCAGGTTACGACGCCAGTGCGGAGATCGAGATCCCACAGACCGGCGTTTGCGGCGTTCAAGGCAATGGCGAGATTCCGTTCGCTCCGCTGCAAGGCCGCCTCCACGGACTTGCGCTCGGTGATGTCAACGTTCAGGCCGCTCATGCGCAACGGCGTGCCGTCCGTGTCGTAGTGGACACGCCCGGTGGATAACACCCATCGGACCGCCCCATCCGGGAGCATGATGCGGTATTCCAGTGCGAGATAAGGCTTCCGCTCGCCGAAGAGCTGCGCCTGAGCCGCGGCCGTGATGGTTTCGACATCGTCCGGTCTCACTGTACGGAGCCAGGACTCCAAGCAGGGAGCATCGCTCTCCGGGTCCAAGCCGAACAGGCGATAACTGCCCTCCGACCAATGCCCGCGCCCGGTGCGCAAATCCCAATCGAAACTGCCGGCCTGAGCGGACTGCAGGGCCAAGCTCAGGCGCTCGTTGCTTGCCCGAAGCTCGTCTTCGGCCACCGTCCGCCGGGAAACATCCAACAGATGGACGGTCAGGCCCCTCGGGGTGGGAAACGCTCGGAGCCAGAACCAGCGGCCGGTCTGCGGACCGCGGAATTCGACGTCCACCGGAACCCGTTCCGTCATGGCCCTATGCAACTCATCCGCCAACTGGCCTTCGGCGAGTTCGGGAAAGGCGTCCCACAGCCGCACGCCGAGCAGGTCGCGGCCTTGAGCGATCAGGGTCCTGGCCATGTCGTTGAGTTCAAGGAACCGCCATTCCCGATCGAACTCGATGACGCCGTCCACGGTGTTGGCCAGCAACACGCTGACTTTGCGGGCGGAGTGTTGGGCCTCTTCGCGCACTCTCAGGAAGCGGCGCACACCCCACAGGGCGCCAAGGCCCGTGGCCAGGAGCAGTCCGAGAAAGACGGCCACGGTCCAGAAGGTTGCGGTGTGGATGGGACGCATCGCCGTCGCTTTGTCGAGCCCGACGTGCAGATACAGGCCCTGGGCACCCGACACTGCTGGCGAGTAGGCGAACACCCGTGGCCGACCGTCCATCCCCGTCAATTCGACCACACCTTTGGTCGTCTCGCGCAACAAAGGACCGAACGGTTCCGGCAACACGCGGCCGGCCAGTTCCGGCGCCTCGGGGATGGTTGCCAGAACCGTTCCGTCACGGTCGGCGACAAGGACACAGGTGTTGTCCGGCAGGGAGTCCTGCGTGAGCGACTCCCGCAGCCAGGCGGTGTCCAGAAGTGTCGCAATCACTCCATGAAAGCGTCCATCCTCCCGGCGATGGGCACGAGCGAACGGAATGGCGGGTTGCCCTGTGATCGGCGACCGCATGTACTGGCCTGTGACGATGTCGGCGGTGCTCGCCGCGTCTTGGAGGAGCCGGTTTGCAATCGTCTGCTCCGTCGACATGGGATCTGTTGAACACCACACGGCACCGTTTGCATCGGAGATTTGCATTGCCATGTAGCTTGGATAGTTGGCCCTGATCCGAGACATGACCTCTTGGCAGGCCGTAGCGTCCATGCGCCCCACCCCCGCTTCGGTGAGAGCGAACAGGATGTGATGAATGTCCTGTATGATTCGTCGTTGTTCCGCATCCACGAAGTCGAGAAAGTGGCTGGCATCCTGTCGAAGCTCGGCCTCACGGGCCGTATGAAGCTGCATGATCGGAAAAAGCTCGAACGTCAGCAACGGAGCAGCGATGAGCAGGAGGAAAGGCAGCAGGCGGTTGGCGTTTTTACGAGGCGCTCGCTTCCGTAAGGACTTCAGCAATTCCTGTCTCCAAGGGCCACCTTTGCCTTCCCTGGAGCATTATACAATAATACGGCGGTATGTAATCAGATAAAAACGCTGCCTCCCGAAGGATAGGCATCGGCATATGCCTTGAGTCAGATCCATCAGTCCTGGACAGAGCCATTTCGACTGCTTTTCTACACTGTATCCCGAGGAATGCCTCCCGAATGAAATCAACCTCCACTCCCGCAAGCTCGCAGAACTTTTTTGAGCAGTTGTTTTGCTTTCCAGCGCTGGATTGTATTTCCACGGCGCAGCACCATCTCGGCGTAATTTTTCGCCATGGAGGAAAAACACAGAATGCCTTCTTTTTGGGCAGCTTCGTCGGTGCATGCATACTGAGCCTGGCGGAGGCATAAGTAAGCGGTCCGGCACCCATCGAGCGCTATGCTTGGAGGAAAATCGACCATCGTACCGAGCCTCATAGAAGCAATATTGAACAAATTTTGCGCAAGATAACCAGGACGGTGGCGAGCGATTCAGCGTGGTTCGGGTTTTCAGATGAATGACCCCATGATCGCTACCTCTTGAGCTGCGATGTTGGCCATCGCCTTGCCGCGAGCCGCCTGTTATGAGCGTCACCACAATCGGCTAAGGGCAGGTCGCCGCCATTCCCATCAACACCATTCCGGTGCCGTCGGCCTCCATCGAAGACCTGTTCCGCGTGATCGCCTGACGACGCCGTTACCGCGGTCCCGGATGCCCACTATCCGATGTGCGGCATCGATGCGGATGAATCCATGCAGGTTCTCCCTCAGTGCCATTGCCACGACAGCGGACAACGGCTTTCCCTCCCATTTCAAAGAAGAGTTCCCTGTTCCTATGACCAGCGCCTTGGGCACGGAGCCTGAAGCACTATGTCCGCGAGACTGCTTGAGTTCGGTTCGAGCCCAAATGCACGCCAACGCCGAAACGGGGGCTTCGGAAGACGGGGTGCGCCTCAGGCCCAATCGGGCCGATTCATCGCCCCAAAATTCTTCTTGACCTCAAGCGAGCTTGAGGTTTTAGCCTGATCTCATTGGATCTGGCATGCCAGAGCGGATTGCAGCACGGACCGCGAAAGGCAGCGATCCCCAACGCACCAAGGGAGGCGTGTGTGATCTCTCCGACATCCGTCAATTGGACCATGCTCAACACGCTGCGTGCCATGCCGGGTCCCGAGGCCCCGACACCTCCGGTCTCGCTGCTGGCCATCACCAAGGCGGCAAGCTTGAAGCCGGCCGCTGTGAGGCCGGCACTCTGCGAATTGGTCAGGCAGGGTTTTGCCCAGGAGTACGCAACACAGTGCGGCAAGCAATATGCGAGAACGGAAAAAGGTGATCAGCGAATATTGGAAATAAAGGGCTGGCTTCGGTAGCCGTGCAGAGGCCCGCGGGGATCAACCACCCGCGCCTTCCACTCCTGCTCGCTTCAATGACGAACGGTTTGGTCACGCCGCCAGGCTCCGTATGCCTGCGGCTCAACAGGGAGAGACGGCATGGGCAAGGCACTCGAAGGCGTGCGGGTTCTGGACTTCACCCATGTTCAGTCGGGTCCGACCTGCACGCAGCTTCTGGCGTGGTTCGGCGCCGACGTCATCAAGGTCGAGCGTC
>NZ_JBHSLC010000110.1:0-75590 GCF_042657465.1 Azospirillum himalayense
CATTGCTTTGGCTATCGGAAACCTTGCTAAAATTTATGTTAGCTACATTACTCCAAGCATGAAGAGCATTTTCAGCGAGAGCAATCTGTGAAGTACTTAGTCGGGTCCATTGATTAAACTCTTTACCTGATCCATAATCTTGTGAGTTTGTGGAATAATAGCCTATTCCGCCATTTTCTCCTGGAAAACTGTAGGTTAGATTAACCCCCGTGCCAACCGAGCCCCCCCATTTTGTTCCGCTCAACAGGGCATCAATCCCGATCGCGCCCGAATTATATGTTCTTGACGAAGGGCTATACGAGGTGGGGCTAGGCATCGTCACTCTCCGCCGTATGAGTTTGCGCAAAAAGCATCGCTCATAGCGTCCATTTGATAACTGGAAAATTTCAAATACAATACAGTGTTACTTAATATTGTAGCTTCGAAGCTGACCGTTGCCGAACTAAGATGAAGCTGCGGGGGTGGTATCCCTCTCCTGCTGTGCCGTGAGTCGCTGAACCGCCCCCCTTTCGGAGCCCAGCGCGCCGACAAAAGAATGGCGGCCACAGAGAGCCGCCAAGGTTCAGCTAACTCCCTGCCCTGGAAGGCAGATCGGACAACGCTAAACGCGGCGGTTCCTTAAAACAATTCCAAAGAGGAAGCATCCCATGCCCAACGTGCCCTCCGGCGCGGCTGAAGCCGTGCGCCTGCCCACCGTCGTCGGCGCCGCGCGCCCGCTCGGCCCCACCGACATCGCCACCGCTGCCGCCGCCCTCGGTGTCGAGGAGGCGGCCTATCGCGCCGTCCTGATCGTGGAGACCGGCGGCCGCAGCGCCTACCGGCCCGATGGCCGCATGCCGATCCTGTTCGAGGCCCACGTTGCCTACCGCCTCAACGGCGGCGTGACCGTGCCTGGTCTGGCGGAGATGCGGTGGGACCGCAGCCTCTACTCCAGCACGGCGGCCGGCGAATACGACCGGCTCAACCGGGCCTGCCAGCACCGCGCCATCGGGCCTGCGGTCGCCCTGAAGGCAGCGTCCTGGGGGATGCCGCAGATCCTGGGCAGCAACCACGCCATGTGCGGCTTCGGAGACGTCGAGAGCTTCGTCCGGGCCATGGCGGACAGCGCCGTCGCCCAGCTCGTCGCCTTCAACGCCTTCGTCACCGCCCGCGGGCTGCTGCCGGCCCTGCGGGGCAAGCGCTGGAGCGAGTTCGCCCGCGGCTACAACGGGACGGGCTTCCGGGAGAACGCCTACGACGAGAAGCTGGCCGCCGCCTACCAGCGGGTTCGCGCCACCTCGGGAGACGGCGTGCTCGGGATCGGCGATGTCGGGCCGGACGTGGCCGCCCTACAGCGGGCGCTCCAGCGATGCGGATTCCCGTCCATTGTCGAGGACGGCGACTTCGGCAGGCGGACAGCCAACGCGGTGGAGCAGGTCCAAGCCGTGCACCGGCTGCCGGTCACCGGGCGGGTGGATGTGCGGACGGCTATCGCGCTGGGGCTGGTATGAGGGAGGGGGGGGGGCAGGATCACCTTCGCTCGATTCGCTTGCACTTTCCAGAGAAGCGCCGCCGAAAACGCGAGGGATGCCGTCCCTCGCGTCAATCGAATGTTCTCAAAAGGTTTACTCTGTTGTGGCTGAAATGCCTCATACTCAACACCTTTTCCTCCTTATCAGGGGCGGCGCAACAATATGTGTAGACAAAGCATTCTCGCCATTCCTGGACAGTCTTCCGCTGGTATGCTCAAATTCGGACATGACCGATATGATCCGAGCAGCGACTGATCGCCTGATCCAACTGAGCTACGAGGCGGGGAAACCTCTTTCGCCTCTGCCGCTTCAGAAGTTGCTGTATTTTGTCGAGGGCTGGCATCTCGCGATAACGGGTGCGCCTTTGTTTGATGAAGAGTTTCAGGCGTGGGCGAACGGTCCAGCTCTACCAAGTGTGTATCGAAGGATGAAGCACTTTGGCCAGGGCGACATTCCGGACTCTATAGTAGATACTCAGCCTGAGCATGTTCTTGCGCCACGAGTCATAGATCTGATTGAACAGGTCTATCGTACATATGGCGGAATGGAACCAGGAACGCTGGTCGGAATGACGCACATTCCAGGTGCGCCATGGGAGCAAGTACGCTCTGAAGCCAACGTTCCGCGCCTTCGCTACTGTGACGATCACATTGACGCTGAGCGTATGCAGGCGTGGTTTCGAGCGGTTATGGATGAAGGCCTGCAGCCTGACAATCAAGAGGTCATCGACGCGAGCCCCGAAGAAATTCGAGCTTGGGCGCATGCATAATCGTGGCTGGATCGCACGTTATCAATATTTCTGACGCTCTTCGGCGTGAGCTTAAAGCTGCAGATCAGCAGATTGCCGGTCTTTGGGACATGGTGTCTGCTGCTAAGCGATTCTATGAAGGCGTTAATCTTGGAGAGGATTATACGCGTAGGATTGTTGTGTACGCGCCAAAAGCTCGACGTGGGCCGTTGGAGCCTATTCCATTCGCCACAAGAATGGTTGTGCATTTTGTGCTGTATCCAGCTTACGCAACAATTGTAGGTGTTCATTTCCCTGAGCGAGGGAAGTTGTTCGGTGATCGCCCGCCGGACCCTGATGAATGTGCACTCTTCTGATAGAGCGACCCGCCGCGCATCGCCGCGCGCATATTTCGTGCCCGATTCCGTAAAAACCAGCGCCGTCGGCGTGGGCAAATCCGCCGAAACGTCAACAGCGCGCGGGTTTGTCAACCACGCCTCGAAATGTCAACCAGCCGCCCGGCATCCCGCCCGGCGGCTTTTCCTTTTCCAGAGCCCCCATGACCGAGATCCATAGCCCGAAGCCGCTACAAGCCAATTCTGTCACTAGGTTTACGCCACATTCTACGGTGTCAAGAAGGAGCGGCCGGGGCTGGTGAAATTCCGGAGAGAAAGGGGCAGTCTGCCCGATCAATAGGAAGCCCAGATAGTGATTAATACCACACTCAACTTCGGTGCCCACATCCTCGTCGAGCCAGAAAACATCTAGTCACTGCGCTTCCCAGAATCTGGCTGCCTAGATTAAGGCGCAGCCAGGTTGGCTCGGACCGCTCTGGCTGCGTTACCCAGTTCTGATCCGTCAGTTCTATGGCTTCGGGCCCCTCATCTCGACAAGAGCGTAGCCACTAGTCACGCAGTGAGCCACGTTCTGTTGATTGGGGCGAGCTGTAACACTTATGCAAACTTCACCTTTTTCATTAAACCCAGCGGAAGCAGGCCCAATGTTGCCATATCCTCCGCTGCATGTGTGCTGGGTCATAACGAATTCCGGTGGCTTGTTTGTGAATTTCCATTTGTCGGCAAACTTTTTGACTGGAGATAATTCAGGAGCAGCAAAGCACTGGCTAGAACTCAATGCTATTGTTCGTCCCTGTTCGGCTCTATTGTTTGCATATCTCTCGTTCATATCCGCAGTTATAATCGGGGTTCTAACGGTCTCGATAACTTCTCTTGGTTTCGGCTTTTTAGCTGTTTTGACGGGCTCAGTAGTTGTGCTCGACGGTGCTGGCGGTGTAGTGCTGGGATTTGCAGCCGTTGAAGGAGTGCTCACTATCGTACTGTCCGATGATTGGCCGCTTGGCAGTGGTGCGCAGGCAGTCATACTAATTGCGGCAATCACTCCTGACGCAAAATTTGCCCTGAAGCTCATTGATGCTTCCCTTTCAGGAAAGTTGTGTTTCATGAAGCAAAAACGCCACCTTAGCGAGATTGTGTGGTATTAGCAGCGACAGTAGTGACGTTTCTCTTTGTTTTACAGCTTCGCAAGATAATAATTGCTGAGCAATGTCATTCTTAGGTTGAGTGCGATAAAATGCTCTGCGGCCACTGATATACGGTGGGCCTCTGCCTTGGGCCGCGCCGTCTCCCACCAGGACGCTACACGTATCGGATCTGATCCTGCGTCAGGAAGCCCTGGACCATGAGCCTGCTGCTGTACTGGGGCTTGGGCATGCCGGGCTCCATTGACCTGTGCACCCGGTCAGGATGCGCCTGACGCGCCATCCTGACAATCCGTCCACCCGACCGCCCAATCGGCTTTACCGGTCCAGCCTGTAAAGCGTGTCGTCGATTCCAGCCTGAAAAGTAAAGCGTCACCCACCAGCCGCCCGGCCCCGCCGAGGCGGCTTTTTTCATGCCCGAAGGAGGGGCATCCATCATGCTGCCACTGCTCATCCCCATCATCACCGCCCTGGCCCCGGTGCTGCTGCCCGAGGTCGCCAAGGTCGCTCTCGGCTCCGGCGAGACCGCCCAGAAGGTCGGCGAGGCCGCGGTGTCCGTCGTCTCCGCCGTGACCGGCCTGCCGATCGAGACCCCGGCGGATGCCGAGCGGGCCGTCGCCACGGTGCAGACCGATCCGGCGAAACTGGCCGAACTGTACCGCCAGCAGGGCGATCAGGTCGTGGCGCTGCTGCGGCTGGACAACGAGGACCGGGCCGACGCCCGCGCCCAGACCGTCCAGCTTGCCCAGGCCGGCAGCCGCATCTCCTGGGGCGCACCCATCGTCTCGACCATCGTCCTGGTGACGTTCGGCGCAGTGCTGTACCGGGTGCTAAGCCAGCCGGCCGGCGAGATCGACCAGAACGCCACGCTGATGCTCGGCGCCCTGACCACCATGGCGTCGGCGGTGGTGTCCTATTGGGTCGGCTCGTCCGCCGGCAGTGCGGCGAAGGACAAGCTGCTGCGGAAGTGAGGGGTGCCATGACCGTTCCTCACCTCTCCGACCTCGCCGGGGCCGCCGGGTTCGTCCTGGTGGCCCTCTGGCCCTGGCTGTCCGGTCGGCGCGCTCTGCTGGCCGGACAGGGCGCCTCGGCCGCAGTGTTCGCGCTGCATTACCTACTGATCGGGGCCGGGACCGGTGCGGCGATGTCCGGCCTGTCCGTCGTGCAGGTCGCCACCGCCTGGTCTGATGACCGGCCGCGGTGGTGCCGGGCGCTCTATACCGCCACGGTGCCGGCGCTCGCGGTGCTGGCCTCCTCGACTTGGGCAGGCTGGCCATCGGCCTGCGCGGCGGCTGGGATGGCCCTCGCCACCGCGGCGCGCTGGTGCCGGTCGGCGATCCTGCTGCGCGCGCTGTTCCTAGTGTCCGGGGCCTGCTGGGTCGCGCACGACCTACTGACCGGCTCGACCTTCGGGTTGGCCGCCGACCTGCTGTGCATGGCGGGGCTGGCCTATGGCGCGCTGCGCGACCGCTCGGTGGTTGCGTTACCTTAAAAGATATACCACCCTCATAACGCTACGGAGATTATACCGTGAACGCCATGTTCCCGGCACGCACTGCCGTGCCTGACTTCCGCCTTGTCGAAACCCTGCCGCTGGGCACCGGCCCGCTCGTCCCGGCGCTGGGCTCTGCGCGAGACCGTCTCTGCGGCGATCTGGTCGCCCGCGGCGCGACGCCGATCCTGTGCGAGTCCTGGCCGGACCTGCAGGCGCTGAACGCCCGCCATCGCGAGAGCTGGTTCCCGATGCTGCCCAAGCCGGCCAGTGCTCCAGCCTTCTGGCTTGGGCTGGTCGACAGCGAAGGGGAGGTGGTCGCCACGCACGCCGTGGTGTTGGTCGACTGCGCCTCCTCCAGCTTCGGCGAACGGCTGGGGGACATGTCGGCGCTGCACGATCCCGGATCGGCGCCGGCGGACGAATGGGCCTTCGTCGCCAGCGAGGCCGCGCACGACACCCGCGGGTCGGTGGCCTGGATCGTCGCCGGCTGGACCCGCCCCGACTGGCGCGGCGCCAGCCTGTTCCACCGGCTCGGCGAGCTGGTGCGGCTTGTCGCCCTGGCCCGCTGGAACCCGAAATGGGTGGTTGGGCTGGTCGATCCGGAGACGGTGCCGGTGTGGAGCGGGCGGGGCGGTGGCCGGCGTCGGCTGGAGGAGCGGCCCGGCATCCTCTATCACCAAAACGGCGTCGGGCGGCTCCCGCTGCACTTCATGCGGTTGAGCCGCCACGCCGTGTACATGGATCTCGGTATCTGCGGCGGCCCGTCCTGGTGAGGGAGGCCGCTGCCAGATCAATGTAGGGTCTGCACATCGATGGCCGACAGCACCGCCCGCCGTCCGCGATCCGCCCACCCGAATAGCGCCTGGGTGTAGACGAAGGGCCGCCCCACACCGGACACCGCAATCCTGTTGAACAGGGCCTCGCCCGCACCAATGGCCTCGGCATACTCCAGCCCGATTCGGTGGGCGTAATCGGCATGCGGGTCAGCGGCCTCGGGCTGGCCGATCATGGACCGGCTCCAGCCCATGCCGAGAACCTGCACCGTCGGCGCGCCGATCCGGCGGAACAGCAGCGGCGTCTCCGCCTCCATTGCCGCCAGCACCGTGCAGCGGTCGAACAGGCCACGCCGCTCCAGCCAATCAAACAGGTCGGCGCTGAGGCGGCGCCGGCGCCGGCATTCCGCGGCGATGTCCTGTTGCCAGTCCGCGGCCGCGCGCAGGGTCAAGCGCTCGACGTGGATCTCGGTGTGGATGGGGCGCGGTGCGCCCCGATCCGTGTGGAACTGCAGGATGGACATCACGCAGCCTCCATCATCTTGAGCGCCGCCGTCATCCCGGCCCGGAAAGCGTCGGGAGAGCAGCCGGCCGCGCTGGCTCCCGCCTCCACCATGGCGTCGGTGATGACGGTGGGGACGGAGGGCGCGGTGCGGGGGATGGCCCGATCCGCGAGGCTGGCGATGGCCGTGCCGAATTCGTCCGCCTCGGT
Organism: Azospirillum himalayense; assembly: GCF_042657465.1. Taxonomy (NCBI): domain Bacteria; kingdom Pseudomonadati; phylum Pseudomonadota; class Alphaproteobacteria; order Rhodospirillales; family Azospirillaceae; genus Azospirillum; species Azospirillum himalayense. The sequence continues at coordinate 6,717 of NZ_JBHSLC010000110.1, forward strand.
CACGACGAGCGCCTCGCCGGTCAGCAGCGCCTTCAGCTCGGGCACCGCCCGCAGCGCATCGGTGACCAGACCGAAGATCAGCGCATCCTCCTCTTTCCTGGCGGACTCCACCGGGGGCGGAACCGGCAGGGCGCCGGGCTTGCTGTCCGGGTGGCAGGCCACCGGGTGTTCGGCCCAGAGCAGCAGCGCCTTGGCGGCCATGCCCAGCGTTGGGTTCCCGTCGTAGGTCGCGATCTTCAGGGCGAGACGGTAAGCCTCCTCGCACGAGTCGATCAGGTCGGCGTCGTCTTGTCCTTCGGTGCCGATGGTCGCTTCCAGCTCCAGCCAGCGGCGGACGTTGGCGAGGAGCTGGTCACGGCCGGCGCCGCCGTCCTGCTGCTCGACCTGCTGCGCCAGCAGGTCCCGGAGGCGTGTAAGCGCCTCAACCTCGATTTCGGTTCCGCCGATGCCGGTATGTGGGCAGAGCAGCCGGTCCAGCACCGCCACGGCATCCGCCAGGGTGGCCGGCTCGGCGGTGAGGATCGTGCACAAAAGATCGCTCCATTCCGCAGACAGTCGGGCGCGCTCGGCATTGGCGTCGGGGCTCTCGCTACCCTTCAGGTTGTTTTGTGCATCGATCAGGGCGGCGGTCCGTGCGGTAGCCTCAGTGAAAGTCAGGCCAATGCCGGGGATCATGGTGGAGTGCATCAGCAATCCTCCCCGGCACTGGTGGTGGGCAGCGGCGAGCCCTTCGGCTTGGAAGCCTGCTTAGTACGGACCGCTTCCACCTCGGCGCCGCGGAAATCTGCCCCCTCCAGCAGCAGCGCTATCTGCCGTTCCGGACCGGCGGTAAACGCGGCGTTGGCTGGGCGGCGCTTCTCCTCGCGCCACCAGTTCAGCACCCGATCAACATCGGCGAGGCGGGTGGCTTTTTCGCGAAGCGCGATGTTCTCCGTCTCAACCTGTGCGGCGCGAGCCTCAGCGGCGGTTCGCTGGGCGGCCAACTCAGCGACGCGCTGCTTCGCGGCTTCGGTGGGATCGACCGGCAACCCCACCCCCGGCTGCACGATGCTCAGCAGCTTCCGCGCCACCTCGATCAGGTCGCCCAGCTCGGCGAGATTCTGTTTCGCCATCGGTCCGACGCTGGAGAAAGCCGGCGTCTCGTCCACGATGCTCTGCATCTTGTCCAGGATGACGGTGATGTCCGTCGCCGCGTTAGCCGCGTGCGTGCCAGCCTGGATCGTCCATGCCGCCTGCGCAGCGGCAAGGGCGATTGCGCTATCTGCCATCCGGTACAGGTCATGTTCCGAGAACATGTCGGCCGGCAGCTTCACCTCCGGCCAAATGGACGGATGCGGCATTCGCATCCAGCAGTGAATCCTCTCGTCTTTATCAAGCGGCTGCAAGCTCGGGAACTGCAACCACTCTCCATCCTTCCGGAACGCGGCGATGGCATTGCACCCGCCCGTCCAGAGGAGAATCACATTGTCCTCGTCGACCGGCGGTTTGCCCTTGATGAAGACGAGGCCGCACCGGGCGAGGAAGTCGATGAGAGGCTTCATCGCGAAGGGCTGGGGTTGCGCATCGGCGTGCGGCGGCATCTCCCCGCGCCCGGCGGGGGTGTTGTCGATCTTGTTCATGGATTCCCCCGCTCGTTCAGTGGAAGGCTTCGCCGGTCTCAGTGCCGGCCCGGTAGGTCTCGCCCTTTACGATCCGCCAGACGCACATGCGGGATAGGACGTGCTTGGCGGCGAGCGCACGGATCGTCGTCTTGCCGGAGTGGTACTCGGCGCGGATGGCCTCCGCCTCAGCGGGGGTGACCGTCCGCCCGACGCCGTTGGCGGGCTTGTCGGTCGTGACCGGGTGCGGCAGCGGGGAGTTGGCCCACAGTTCCTTCGCGGCACTGGCTCCGAAGACGTGCCGGGCTTCGCTGATCAGGGTCAGCCAGAGATGGGCTTCACCCTGGGGGAGGTCGGAAAGGGAGGGGTTGGGGGCGGGAGCCGCGTCATCTTCAGCGACCTTCCCGAAGAAGTGCGCGAACAGCACGTCGGCGCATTCCTCCTGGTAGCGGATGATCCGCGCCCGTGTGTCCGGGTTCGGCACCTTGTTCGGCTGGATCGTCGCCAGCCAGAAGTTTAAGCGGGTGAGGGGCAGGGCGGTCGTAGCCTGGGAGCCGCCTGCGGAAGGTATGGAGATTTCCTCCACACCTTTGCTCAACACGGGGTGCGCCTTCAGCTTGGCGTGCTGGCCCTTCCAGTCCAGCCCCATCCCTTCGACCACCGGCTTCATCACCACTAGCGTGGTGGCCGGGCTGTCTCCTTCTGAGGCGATGAGGGTGGCTCCGTAGAACTCCACGGCGACCAACGGGGCGGCGCGCGATGCACTTTCTCCGCGCGCCTCCGTGAGTATCATGGTATTAACGGGGGTAATCTTCATGGATTGAGAAGTCCCATGGGGGTTGATGCTTGGGTGGTTGCTGCCACCCGGCTGATGAGCGCTCGACCCTTGCCGGGGTCGGGCGCTTTTCGTTTCGACTGTCCATGCGGTGGTGTTGACGCGGTTAGCTCCGCGAGACGCTCCAGTGCTCATTTTCAACCGCTTTCCGCTGGCCCATCTGGCTTTCAGATGATAGAAAAAGTATTACGGGTAGCCGGAATTGTCAACCATTTCGGCTCATTCATATTCTAAAAAGGTTTATGCATGCTTACGGCTTCACAGGTGCGGGCCGCGCGAGGCCTAATTGATTGGTCGCAGAAGCGCCTTCAGGAAGAAACCGGGTTGTCGGCGACAACCATAAAGAGGATGGAAAATGACGTAATCGGACCGGGAAAGAGTACGGCCGATAATGTCGAGAAAGTTATGTCAGTTCTGCGCGCCGCAGGTGTGGAATTTCTTGACGATGGGGAGCCTTCTAAAGCCGGAGGTCCTGGCGTGCGCTTGCGCATGACCTCAAGTTCTACTTAGTTGGAACGGATGCCCCGGCCACTCGCGCAGCCGGGGCGATGCTTCAGGCGCGGGCAGACTGCCGAACCAGCGGCCATTCGGGATCTTCGCCTGGCTCGCGGCGCCAGCAATCGGCACCAGCCATCGGATGATCCGCATAGGGATCGACTGGCATCTCGTGCCCATAGCTGACCAGCTTGCGCGTCATCGCATAGGCCGCCTCATAATCCGGCGTGCCGTAGACGCCCGGCGTGTGGTCTACGATCTGACCCAGCGCGACCATGCAGTCTTCGAAGTACACCCGCGGGCGCAGCATGTGGGCGTGCCACACCTTGTCCACCAGCTTCGATGGGACGATGGTCTCCGTCGGGTAGGCAGCCACGGCGATAAGGAACGACCGATAGCGCTCGACCGCCGCCGCGGCCTCGTCCTTCGCCATGCCGCCGCGCACGAGGTCATCGACCAGAATGTCCAGGTTCATGGCGTTGATTGCCTGGACCTTGCTCAAGGTATCCATCACTTTCACCATTTTCATGATTTGCCGCGCGTCCGGGCGGCTCCGGTGATTGCCGCCAGCACCGCTACCCAGCGGGCAAGACCCGTCTGACTGCGATGGGCGAGCTGTCCGTCATCAAGCTTTCGCAAGATAGACTTGACCTGCATTCGGCCAGTGTTGGGGGCCTTCCCCGATTCCCTAGCGATGTCGTCGTTCGTTAAGCCGTTACCGATCTGTGCCGCGAGGGTTGATTCCGCTGGCGTAAGTCCGAAGTCGCGGCGGAGTACGCTGGCGACGGACCCAACATCGAGGCGGGCGGGCGCTACGATGATGACGGCTGTTTTTGATCCCCTCGCACCATGGGAGATCGAAAATGTGTGGGGGTGTGGAGAGTCCGTCGACCGAAGATGCATGGCCACGGTCGGCGCCTCCAACTTGTTCATGCAGGCAAGTGTGACCAGCCGATTGAATTCACTGCATTCTTCGGCACGAACGGGCGTCAGCCGATCGGCCGCATCCAAGAACACCCCGTCAGCGTTGGCGATCATCTCCGCCATAGCAGCGTTGCGTTGAATGACTTTCCGGTCTGGACCGAGTGTGGCGATGCCGAACGCAAGGCAGTCCAGCGCTGCGGCGCGATGGGCGGCCTCGTCACGCTGGTGGATAGCTTCCATTACCCCCAGCGTTGGCTCGTCTTCGCTGAAGAAATGCAGCAGCCCGGCCTTCTTCGGCTCCAGCCGAAGCTGGGCGTTCATGCCGGACGAAAGCCGGAGGTGGGTACAAATCAAGTTTGTTGGGTAGCGTCGAATGAACTCCAGCCGCTCGCCCTGGCGCCGCATGTTGGCATAAGCGAGCTGAGCTTCAGGATCGCGTGGGGCTGGTATCCCAACCATCTCTCCATGCTCCCAAGACCGACGGAGCATGGATTCAAAGGTTTGAGGAACGCTCAGATCGAACCATGGGTAAAGCCGCCGCACTCCAGCGTTGGCAAAGATCAGGCGATCAGCCGAGTCATAGATCGCCAACGTGCCCTGCAGTTTTCTGGCGGTCACCGCCATCTTGGCGAACGGCGCAGGGATATCCCATGGGAGTTCTGGTGCGCTCATTTATGAAACTTCATTACGCGAGTGGCTTCCAATGCCTTGGACGGTAACAAAGTGGCACCGTTGCCGAACATTACCCGCGTGGGTAACGGCTCCCTACATCACCCCTCATAGGTGTGAATATGCGAACGCCTGACGCGCCGTAAATCCTCTGGATTCAAGGCGCGCAACCGAATCGAGCTGTGGCAGTTGGTGATTCTCGCTTATGAAAATTATTAAGTTGCGTTTTGCAAAGTGCATACACGTATGTGCAGAAGACTGGCTCTGTTGCCCTCTTCGATAACAATCAAAGACTATGCCGGGAGAATCGGGACGCGACTCGGACGAATCTCAGCGCGAATCGGACCGCTCCGCCCGAAACACATAAAGCGCCGCCCCGATGATCATCGCTGACCCGACCGCCTGCATGCCGCCCGGCACCTCGCCGAACAGCACGTAGCCGGCCACCAGGGCGATCGGTACATCGATCAGCGACAAAGGCGCCAGCCGGGCAGGGGAAGCGTAGCTGTAGCCCCGGACGGTGAACCACTGCGCCAGTCCGCTCAGCAGTGCCATGCCGACCAGCAGCGGGATATCGGCAGTCGGCGGCCCAATCGCCACGCTGGACGCGGGCACCGCCACCACGGCGGTCACCAAGATCGCGGAGACGGCTACCACGACGCTCGGCGGGTTGGTCAGGGCCAGCCGACGCATACAGATGTGGCTTCCGGCTCCGGCGAGGGCGGCAAGGGGCAGGATCAGCGCCTCCCAACCGTGCCACACAGCCGCCGGCGTCCCAATGGCGGAGAGGCGAGGCCAGAGCGCGACGACGCCCCCAGCGATACCGAGGCCGACCGCGGCCCACACGTCGGGACCAACCCGCTCCTTCAGGAACAGCCGAGCCAGGGGCACCACCAACGCGGCCCGCACATACATGAAGGCGGTGACCAGAGCGACGGGTAGGGTGGCGTAGGAGTGGACCAGCGCCATCAGCGACATCGCGCCTACAACTGCCCGAACGAGGTGAATGTGCGGGTCACGGAGCTGGCGCAGATGGAGGAAGGCCCGCCACGCAACCAGCACCATGATCAGTCCGCCGGCCGACCGGAACATGGCCATCTCCAGCGGCGGCAGCTTGGCCCCCAGGTGCCGGATTGCGATGTTGGCGGCCATGAAGGCGAGCGCCGACGCGATGATCCACAGGGCGCCGGTGATCGTGGGGCGGGGCATGCTGGGAGGCTCAAGCTGTGATGGGTGTAAAGTGCCTAACAGATGCGACCGCCGATGATCAATTGGCGGAAACCTGATCTGGACTGGCATATCTTCTGTTGCGATACTCGTGCCGGTGGCACGCGTATCGCAGTGCTGCCTACGCTATGCGTGCAACCGGCAGGGAGGAGATTATGAGCGGACGAGCATGGGCTGTCACGCTGACGGCGATGTACCTTTTGATCTCCACGGAGGCTTGGGCGGATTGGGGCTATGCCAAGTGGGGCATGTCCGTTAAAGAAGTTGTTGATGCTAGTGGCGGGGCGGCATTGCCGATATCAGCACAAGAAAAGAACGGAGCAAAATTCTCTACAGATTTATTCGATCCTAGATTGGTTTCAGACACAACGATTGATGCGTTCAAATTTCACGTTGTATTTTATTTTCATTCTTCTTCCGGCGAATTGTCCATGATTGATATGAATTTGATTAATAGGGAATATTACGCTGATGTTTCAAGCGCAGTGCATAGGAAGTATGGGAAGCCGATCTCCGATTCGGAGTCTCAGTATCACTCACGCACAACGTGGCAGACTGACAGCAATCAAGTCGAGCTTTCCGTCATTCCCGGAACTCCCGTCGCGCGGAGTGTTTCTTTACGTTATACCCCCAGGATTTCAAAGGACAATGCGGGCTTGTGAGAGGATGCCGCACCGCAACCTCAGCCGCTATCCCGCGCTCCCAAGTGTCGGTGTCAATCGCTTTTAGTTCTTGAAAAGTTCTCATTTCGCGCCATCCTCGCCTGATGGTCCAGATGGGGGAGGTGGGCATGCAGGCGCCGGTTCCGGTGTTGATGACGTCGTGTCCGGTGGTGGCGGTCGAGGCGGTGGTGTCCGCGGGCTTTCCCAGCCCGGCGGCGGACTATGTCGAGGGCCGAATCGATCTCGCCGAGGTGCTGGTGCCCCACCCCAGCGCCACGTTCACCCTGCGTGTTGCCGGCCACAGCATGACCCGGGCGGGCATCCATGACGGCGACCTGGCCATCGTGGATCGCAGCCTGACCGCCCGGCATGACGACGTCGTGGTGGCGGTGCTGGACGGCGAACTGGTCTGCAAGCGGCTGCTGATCCGGGGCCGGCGGATGTACCTGATGCCGGAAACCGACGATCCGAGCTACCGGCCCACCGAGGTCACCGATCGGCCTGGCTTCGAGGTGTGGGGTGTGGTCACCAGCACCGTGCGTCTGCATCGGCGGTGACGGCCATGGCGCCGCCGCGGGTCTACGGGCTGGTGGACTGCAACAACTTCTATGTCTCCTGCGAGCGGGTCTTCGACCCCCGGCTCGAAGGCGTCCCGGTCGGGGTGCTTTCGAACAACGACGGCTGCTTCGTCGCCCGGTCTGCCGAACTGAAGGCCCTGGGCGTGAAGATGGGGCAGCCGCTGTTCGAGGTGCGCGATCTGGTCCGCAAGCATCGGGTGCGGGTGCTGTCCTCCAACTACTCGCTGTATGGCGATCTGTCGGCCCGGGTGACCGACTGCCTGCGCGGTTTCACGCCTCGGCTGGAGGTCTACAGCATCGACGAGTCCTTCCTGGATCTGTCCGGCTTCGAGGGCCGCGACCTTCAGGCCTACGCCGCAGAGATCCGGTCGACGGTCAGACGGTGGACCGGCATTCCGACCTGCGTCGGGATCGCTGTGACGAAGACGCTGGCCAAGCTGGCGAACCACGCGGCCAAGAAGACGCTGCTGGACGACAGCGGGGTCTGCGATCTGGGCGGCGAATCGGAGCGTGAGCATGTGCTGCGCGTCGTGCCGGTCGAGAACGTCTGGGGCATCGGCCGGCGCCCGCCGGATCTGGCGCGACGGGTTCGCCATGTCCAAGGCCGGGGTGATCCTGACCGGGCTGGTGCCGGTGTCCAAGGTGCAGCCGGACCTGCTGGCCGCTGCCGATCGGGCGCGCGGCGCCCGGCTCATGGCGGCTATGGACGCGATCAACAGCCGGATGGGCCGGGACACGCTGGTGCCGGCGGTCACCATGGGCCGGGCGTGGCGGATGCGGCAGGACAGCCGGTCGCCCAGCTACACGACGGAGCTGGACGACGTGCCGGTGGTGCTGGCGTGAGGGGTGCTGTGCGCAACCCGACCGTTGCTACAGTGACGCGCCCAAGCTCGTAGCCTGCGCTCACACGCCGACATCACAGCCTAGCCCTCTTTCTCGTTGAGAAAGCTCTGTTCAGGACCCGCACCCATTGTCTGTCGCCCCGAATCAGGGTATCGAGAGTAGCCGGACTGTGGATGAGGCAGCTATTGGATATCTCGTTTGCGACGAGCCAGCTACGATCGTTGTGTGAAAACGCCACGAAAGCAAGACGAGAGCTGGGAAAAGGCGCTGCCGATGCACTTCAACGCCGTCTGGCCGACCTATATGCCGCCTATTCAATCGATGATCTCATCGTTGGGGTATCGGCAGAGGTGCCCAGTCCGGTGGAATTGTCAATTGCGCTTGCTGAGGGTTACGTTCTATGCATCCGCCCCGCCCATGTGGTGCCCCCTCTCGATAGGCAGGGGAATATCGTCTGGTCTCGCGTCAGCCGGGTCAAAGTAGTGGAGGTTCGCAAAAATGGCTGAGACCACGGAATTTAAACCTCAGTGGGCGTCTCCTCCCGGAGCAACAATTATTGACATACTTGAACAGAAAGGTATGTCGATTGAAGATTTTTGTTCAGCTATGCAAACCTCTGAGCGATTAGCTTCTAAGATCATCTCAGGGGATGCGGAGATTGATGCGCGCTTGGCCATCAAGCTTGAAAATGTTCTGGGAGGCTCTGCGGCGTTTTGGTTGCGTAGAGAAGCTCAGTTCCGCTCGGACCTTCAGCGGCTTGATGAAGCTGTAGTCGAAATGGAGCCGAAAGCGTGGCTATCCACACTTCCGGTTCGGGATATTACTGCGTTCGGCTGGGTCGAACGAATTGCTGACCGCGCCCTTCAGGCTGAGGCATTGCTTCGTTTCTTCGATACCCAATCGGTACAGGGGTGGCACAATCGCTATCAAAGGACTGTGACAGCTGTCGCCTACCGTACATCTCAAACATACGAATCTAAACTTGGAGCTCTGGCGGCGTGGTTAAGGCAGGGTGAAATTGAAGCCGAAAAGATTGCATGTGCTCCTTGGGACAGGGAGGGGTTGCGTCTCCTTATTCCAAAATTCCGTGCATTGACTCGCGTAAAAGACCCTGCAGTATTTTTACCGGAGCTGCAGAAATTATGCGCATCCTGTGGTGTTGCTGTTGTTATTGTTCGCGCGCCAGCAGGGTGTCGAGCAAGCGGAGCCACAAGATTCGTTTCAGAGGAAAAAGCTGTAATCCAGCTTAGCTTTAGGTACCGTTCAGATGATCATTTCTGGTTTACTCTTTTTCATGAGCTTGGCCACCTCCTCCTGCATGATTGCTCATCTATTTTTCTAGAAGATCTGGACCTGATTGCGACACATGAAGAGGATGAAGCCAACGACTTTGCCGCTAACACGCTAGTGCCACCCGAGTATCGAGCGGAAATGTTGCGTCTTCCGGCCGATCACCGGGTGATTATGCGCTTTGCGAAACGCATCGGAGTTAGCCATGGCATCGTCGTTGGGCAAATGCAACACTTGAGGGTCCTTGCACCGAACAGGCTTAATGCGCTCAAAGTTCGTTATACCTGGACGGCGGAATAAGAGCGCAGATCAAAGCCTCGCCTCCATAGGGTCAACCCATTGATCTTGCTTGGGTCGGCGGGCTTTTTTGATCTGCGCTCCAAACTATCCCCGAAATGCTAGGTATGCGTCAGGGCTTTTCTGCCAATTACACAGTGAGTCTTCCATAATCTGCATTCCTAACCCTAAGTGATCTCCAAGCTCGACAACCCATTGGTTCAATTTTTGAGGCGACAAATTGGCACTGTGATTTCCACCGAATAAGAGTCGCGCCCCCGCTAGTGGCCCGGTTGCACCAACGAGATATGGGATTCCAGGTTCTATGTTGGCGAGGCCTAGCTTTCCTACCATTGTAAGGAAATCAAACCGACCTGTGCGACCGAATGACGTCACCGCAGCCATAGCATGGTAGAGGTGGTCAAACATTTTTTTTGGGTCTCCTCCGCATTCTTGCTCTGCTTCATCTATCAACAATGCATGACCTCGATTTGCACCGACCCAAGAGACATAAGAACTAAAAATTTTACTAGTTCCCCTATGGGAATCTGGTCTAAGTGTTTCGTATTTTCTATGATTACCGAAGCGGCGTGAGATTCCATCCGTTCTTAATTCTCGATAAGAGCGAGTTATCCAAGTGTGGAAATCCTCGGGATTTGCGCTAATGGATGCCCAATTCCAGAAATTACCCGCACCGTTTCTGCCATAGAGGGTCCGTGCAAGGCTCCATTGATCTAAAATATGCTTTCCGCAATGAGTTGCTAAGAACACCAGCCAGTAGGCCTCATCAATATTTCCTTCTCTATGCTTGATCGCTGCTGCACGTAGCGGGTCAAACATAGAATGTTCTTTCGGATCACATCGCGATGGATGTAATTCAGCCTCTCGTAAGCGATTTACAAAGTCAATTCGTCTTATGCTATCTATAAACTGCTCAACCAATGCTTCTCGTCGCTCTGGAGTTCTCGCCCCTGGAAGTGGACGATAAGTATAATTTTGGAGGCCTTCTATAAGAAGCAAGCGGCGTTCGGTCCCAAATCTCATCGTTCAATGTCCTCTTCGTTCAGCGTTTTAAGATCAAGAACCAGCTGCTGAGGAGAATGGAGTCTCTCCGACCGATTTCTGATGTATTGGTCATAGAACTTCGATTTCATACGCTGCCTTACCCGAACTACTTCTTTGAGATTTTCACGGTCTGTTTTCTTTTTTGTTAAGTGAAATATACGAAAAAGTCTTGATATATCTTTCCAGTAGTCATCTATTTGCAATTCTTCAATTTGTACATTTTCGCCCCCTCTTATTCTATCTTCGACTTCTAAAACTGTTTCGATTGATGACCATTGTTCTCCCGAGGGCATGGGAGGCATCTTCAAGTTGGCTTGCCAGTCCTCCTCCATAAATTTGTTAACTTTATCGTGATCGCAATCATATAAATGCAAACTTCCAATCGCATGCTTATATTGGCCTAGATGAACCCCTAGATCTCTTGCAATAAGTTCTTGTATCATTGTAAAAGCAAATATATCATGAGGAAGCCCTAAATAAGCATCATTAGAGCGCATATTCACATACATGTGAAGAAAGCCCTTTCTCACGACAAATTGCATCGTGCATGTGCATGGGACATCTTTGTATGATCCAAATAGATCATCAGAACCATAAATTTGCGCGACGGCCCTTCGTGAAGACGACTTTTTTTTCAATAAAGATATAACTTCTTTAATTTGATTTGGTCCACTCCTGTTAAATATTCTTTCTCCATACCCACTCCATACATGGTCTGTATTTTCTTCAGGCTCATATGCTTTTGGTATATAATATTTAATGAATGAGTGATTGTTGGATCCGGATAAGTACCAGAACAACTCTCCAAGCGCGCTGAAAATTGTCCCGCGGCTTTCTGTCCTGCTCACTCGAGCTAAGGGTTGGGTGAGTTCGAGCACAACACCAAAAAGTTCCTTGTTAGGGCCTTTCGTCGGGTAAGGCTCAACTTGAACGCCGTAACGGCGAATCTGTGTGAAAACCACCCGTAAGAGGTCATCAAGCGTTTTCCTGCGAATATGCATATCGTCCCGTCCCGCAGATTAATGTCTATTTATGACATATTGCGGCCAAAACTTGAAGGGATAATGGTTGTCAATGGCGTTGTGTGCACGCTATGCGCTACCCAGGGAGTGCTCCTGCCCTTTAAACGGTGATTGATGCTTAAGAGCGTCTCACGAGGAATTTGACTTTCGTGTGGCTCTGACTTCGTGAGACTAAGTTCACAACCTTAGATTAATTTGAAAAATCAACGACTTATGTCTACGGGGAGCGGCTATTGATTCGTGCTCTTATGCCGAGATGTCTGTCAGGTAGGCTCTGATGGGGCAGGGGCTGACGCAGTTCTCACGAAAATCGAATTGGGTGACGCCACGACTCCCACCTTGATTCACTCGTCACATCGGTTCAGTTCCGCCTGATCAGCAAAGCGCCAGCCAGCACAAGGAGCGTGCCGACCGGTCCGTTCGAAGTCAGGGTGACGGTGGTGGGAGACGCCCCAGAGAAACGGCAGAGGGCGGAGTGGCAGGCGTTGTTCGCCCCTGCCATGTCGGTGCACATGTCGCGGCGCCCCAAGGGACAGGAAAAGCCGGCTTGGCGGGAGCGGTTCTTCGCGCTGTACCCGGAGGCGAAGGCACATCCGGGCTGTCCGCCGGAACTGCTGAAGTAGGTGGAGCGCTCTGGGCTTCGTCCCGGCCTGCGACCTGTGAGGAGGCGGCAAAACGCGCCCCCTCCGATTCGCGACACGTGATCCGAAAGGCTCTAGAGAGCCAACGACGGGCTCCCCCGTGTGCACATGATGTGCACCGGAAACTTTCGTACAAAATTGGAAAGTGAGGATTTCCAACGGGTTCGATTACCATGTGTGCACAGTCTGGTGCACACGGAAAAGGACCCCAACCAACCCAAAAACGAGAACAAAAACAGTGGGTTAGGTTGGCTGGGGCGCCAGGATTCGAACCTGGGAATGGCGGTACCAAAAACCGCTGCCTTACCGCTTGGCGACGCCCCAACCGAACGGCGCGATCAGCGCCGGAAGGGTCGGGACCATAAGCGGAAACCCGACCCGATTGCAACAGCTTCGTTGACCCTTACCGTCCCTCGCGACGCCACGCCATCAACAGCGCGCCCAGCGCCAGGGCCAGCACTGCGCCCACCGGCAGCAAGGGCACCTCGGACACCCCCGTCACCGTGAAATCGCCGTTGGCGCGCAGGCCGATCCAGTCGTTGCCGGTCTGCGTCCGGTCGGGACGGGTGCGGCGCACGTCGATGCCGGGGCGCACGCCGCTCTCCGTATCGGAAATCCAATGCACACCGCCGCCGGTCTCGTCCGCGACGCCCGTCAGGCGGTCGCCGGTGGAGCGCACGTCGGCCAGTTCCGGCGGGTTGACGGCCCCGACCACGGCCAAGGCCGTGCGCTCGCCGTCGGTGATGCGGTAGATGCCCGGCTCGCCGGCGACCACGGTGGCGCTGGCGCGGCCGGTGCGGTCCTCGGTCATCTCCAGCGTCCGGGTCTCGTCGGAGGGGGTGGTGAGGGTGATGCTGCGCGGGTCGGGCTCCAGGGAGCGACGCTCCACCGTGATGCGGTTGCCGTCCACATGGGCGCGCAGATCGTTCTCCTCCAGCTCCGGCTCCTTCATCAGCCAGTGGGCGAGGCGGCGCAGAAGCTCGGCTTGCGGACCGCCGCCCTCGAAGCCGCGGCTCCACAGCCACATCTGGTCGGACGCCAGCTGCGCCACCCGGCCCTTGCCGACGCGGTCGAGGATCAGCAGCGGCCGGTCGTCCGCCCCGTTCATCACCACCGCGCCGTTGCCCGGCACGACCTCCACCTGATGGAACCAGCGGCCCCAGCTCGGTTCGCCGTCCGGGCGGTCGCCGGGCAGGCCGGCGGTCACCGGGTGGCGGCGGCCGACCTCCGTCACGGTCGGCTTGAAGGGGCGGTCGATGGCCTGTCCGGTCGGCTCCGCCGGCATCACCTGGCCGAGCGGCGTGCGGAACAGCGACAGCGGCGTGGCGTAGCCCTGGCCGGACGCTTCCAGCAGGGCGCCGCCCTTTTGGACATATTCGGCGATGTTCTCCAGATACATCTGCGGCAGCACGCCGCGCCGGCGGTAGCGGTCGAAGATGATCAGGTCGAACTCGTCCAGCTTGATCTCGAACAGCTCGCGGATCGGGAAGGCGATCAGCGACAGCTCGCGGATCGGCGTGCCGTCCTGCTTCTCCGGCGGGCGCAGGATGGTGAAGTGGACGAGATCGACCGAGGGATCGGCCTTCAGCAGATTGCGCCACGTCCGCTCGCCGGCGTGCGGTTCGCCGGAGACCAGAAGGACGCGCAGGCGGTCGCGCACCCCGTTCACCACCACGGCGGTGCGGTTGTTGGCGAGCGTCAGCTCCTGCCGCGCCGCCTCAACCTCCATTTCCAACACGTTCTGGCCGCCGTGGTTGACCGGCAGTTCCATGTGGAAGTCCTGGCCCACGGGCACGCGGATGGTGCGCGGCGGCCCGCCGTCCTGGCGCAGCGTCACCGCCGCGTCGGCCGATTGGCGGCGCGGCATGTCGTCGACGCGGATGGTCAGCTCCACCGGCTTGCCGACGAGGCCGTAGGCCGGCGCCTGGACGATGGCCAGACGGCGGTCGCCCTCGTCGCGGTTGCCGGTCAGCAGCGTGTGCACCGGGCCGATCTCGGCCAGCCGGGCGAGGTTCTCCGGAACGTCGTGGACCTGCCCGTCGGTGATCAGCACCGCCCCGGCCATGCGGCGGCGCGGCACGTCGGCCATGGCCCGGTTCAGCGCGTCGAACAGGTGCGTTTCGTTGATGGCGGAAGCGCCGGATTCCGCGTCCCCGGCGCGGACCACCCGCAACTCCAGATCGTCGAAGGCCTTCAGCCGCTCGGTCAGGCGCTCCAGCTCGGCCTCGGCGCGGGCGCGGCGGTCGCCGATGTTCTGGCTGGGCGATGCGTCGAGCACGACGACGGCCACGTCCTTGATCGGCTCCCGCTTCTCCTGCACCAGCGACGGGTTGATCAGCGCGAGGGCGAGCACCGCCACCGCCAGCGCGCGCAGCCAGACGCCGCGCGCCCGGCGGAAGACGGCCAGCGCCAGGATCGCCAGCGCCACCACGAACAGCGGCACGAGGAAGACCCAGGGCAGCAGCGGCGCCAGAGCGATGGAGGTTCCGTCAAGCAGGGTCACTGGCCGAGCCTCTCAAGGATCGCGGGCACATGGACCTGATCGGCCTTGTAGTTGCCGGTCAGCGCGTACATGACGAGGTTGACGCCGAAGCGGTAGGCCATCTCGCGCTGCCGCTCCCCGCCGGGGACGACGGCGTACAGGGGCTGGCCGTTGCGGTTCGCCGCCCAGGCGGCGGCCCAGTCGTTGCCGCCGATCAGCACGGGGGACACGCCGTCGTTGGCGCGGCCCTCGCGCGCCTCGATCCACAGATTGCCGCCGTTGTAGCGGCCGGGGAAGTCGTTCAGCAGGTAGAAGGACTTGGTCAGCACATGGTCGGGCGGCACCAGGGCCAGCGGCGGGATGTCCAGCCCCTGCACCATGCCCTGGAGCGCCTGGTTGCCGCCGACGGCGCCCGCCGACTGGTCGCGCGTGTCGAACAGGATGGTGCCGCCGTTGCGCATGTACTCGTTCAGCCGGGCGCGGGCGTGGTCGCTCAGCGCGCGCTGTCCGCCGGACACCGGCCAGTAGAGCAGGGGGTAGAAGGCCAGCTCGTCGCTTTCCGGGTCGACGCCCACCGCCCCGGCGGCCTCCACCGCGGTGCGGCGGGTCAGCACGTCCACGAGGCTTTCAAGCCCGGCGCGCGAGGTGTCGTCCACGGTGCCGTTGCCGGTGCGGACATAGGCGAGGTAGGTTTCCGCCGTCACCTTGGTCGACTGCGTGTCGTCGGCGCGGGCGGGGGACCAGGGCGCCGCGGCCATGGGGAGCGCCGCGCCCAGCGTCAGCAGGACCGCGGCGGCGGCCCCGGCGCGGCGGCGCTTGCCGCCGAACCGCAAGCCGCCGAGCAGGCCGCGCAGCATCAGGGCGATCAGCAGGTCGATCATGGCGAGCGACAGGGCGATGCCGAGCAGCGCCGGCTTCAGCGCCACCTCGCCCCGCGTGCCGTAGGGGCCGCGGGCGACCCCGCCGGGCATGGCGCCCAACGGCTCGATCCGCGTCAGCGTGGCGGTCAGGTTCAGGGCGCGGCGGGCTTCCTCCGTGCCGTAGAAGCCCGGCGGGTGGCGTGGGCCGAGCACGTCGGCCCCGGCGTCCCCGGCGATGGGGAAGGCGGCGGCCGGCGGCGGCACCAGCCGGCCGAAGCCGTCCAGCACCTCCAGCGGCTCCAGCGTGCCGCCATGGGCGCCCCCGGCGACGCCGCCGCTCAGCGTCACCAGACGGCGCAGCATGTCGACGAACAGGCCGGACATCGGCAGGTTGGACCATTCCGGGCTGGCGGTGGTGTGGACGAGCACGATGTAGCCGTCTCCGCGCTTATCCGAGGTGACCAGGGGCGTGCCGTCCTGGAGCCGCGCCCAGGTGCGGTCGGCGAGGTCTAGCGCCGGCTCGGCCAGCACCTGCCGCGAGACGGCGACGTCATCGGGAATGTGCAGGCCGGCGAAGGGGCTGCGTCCGTCGAAGGGCTGGAGCTTCGCCGGCTCCGACCAGGACAGGGCGCCGCCCAGGGCACGGTCGCCCAGACGCAGCCGCACCGGGACCAGACGGTCGGGATTCTGGGCCAGCCGCGGCCCGGCGAAGCGCAGCAGCACACCGCCCTTGCGCACCCAGTCCTCGATGGTCTGGGCCTCCTGCCCGGTCAGGGCGCCGATGTCCGACAGCACGAGCACGGCGAGGTCGCGCTTGAGAAGCTCGTCCGGCTCGCCGCGCCGCACCTCGTTGTAGGGGGCCAGCGCCCGTTCCAGATAGTGCAGATCGGACAGCAGCGGCTGGTTCTCGCCGTTGGCGCGGCCCGAGGCCAGCCCGACCGGGCGGCGGCGCCAGCGTTCATCGAGCAGGACGGTGGCCCCGGCGGTGGTGTCGTTCTCCACGCGGAGGCTGGCGGCGTCGTTGCGCAGTTCCGCCGGTACCTCCAACTGCACCTCGCGGGTGAGCTGTCCCGCGTCGAAGGCGACGGGCTGGCGGGTCAGCAGGCGGCCGTCGGCGCCGGACAGGCGCACGGTGACGCTTTCCGGGCGGGAGGCGTCGGCGCGCACCACGCGGGCCGTCAGACCGGCGCCCTCCGACGAGGGGGGGAGCAGCAGGTGGGGCGGCTTCTCCGTGGAATCGTCGAGGATCTCCAGGGAGCCCATGCGCTGCAGCGTCTCGGCGAGGCCGCGGGCGGTGCGGTCGCCGATGCCGTCCGATAGCCAGACGGTGTGGGCGGAGCCCCGCGCGGCGAGTCCGCGCACCGCCTCCAGCGCGCCGGCGCGGTCGGTCGGCCAGGGATGCGGCTCCAGCGCCTGGATCAGGCGGCGGGCTTCCGAGGCGGGCAGGGGCGGGCTGGCCTTCACCGCCTCGCCCCCGGCGGGCCGGGCGGTCGGCAGCAGGACGACCGGGCGGTTCTGCCGCTCCGCCTGCGACACCAGCTCCTCCATGGCGGCGCGGCGGCTCGTCCAGTCGCGGCCCGACGCCCAGCCGTTGTCGACCAGCAGCAGCAGCGGCCCGCTGCCCGGCAGGGCGGCGCGTGGGTTCAGCAGTGGCCCGGCCAGCGCCAGGATCAGCAGCGCGGCGACGATCAGGCGCAGGATCAGCAGCCACAGCGGGGTGCGGGCGGGAGTCTCCTCCCGCGCCGTCAGGTCGCGCAGCAGCCGGATGGCGGGAAAGCGCACCACCCGCGGGGCCGGCGGCGTGACGCGCAGCAGCCACCACAGCACCGGCAGGACGGCCAGGGCGGCCAGCACCCACGGAACGGCAAAGGCGATCGGTCCGAAACCCAGCATCGGCGTCTACGCTGTTGGAGGATGGGGAGTGGCGGGCGAGGGCCTTGCCCCCTCCCTAACCCTCCCCCGCTTTGCAGGGGAGGGGATTTGGCAATTGGGCCCTCCCCTGCGAAGCGGGGGAGGGAGGGACCCGCGAAGCGGGAGGGTGGGGGCAACGCGCCGTCCCACCTAAACCGCCTCGCGCGCCAGGGCGCCCCACAGACCGAGCAGGGCGGTCTGGGGCGGCCGGTCGGTGCGGTGGACGGCGTAGGTCCAGCCGGCGGTGCGGGCGAGCGCGTCCAAGCCGTCCTGGTGGGCGCGCAACCGCTCCAGATAGGTTTCGCGCACCGCCTCGACCCGCGGCACCAGCAGTTCCTCCTCGCCTTCGAAGCCTTCGAACTCGACGCGGCCCTCGTAGGGCAGGGTCTCCTCCGCCGGATCGAGGATCTGCAGCAGATGGCCGCGCACGCCGCGTCCGGTGAGCGCCGACACGGTGGCGTGGATCTCCGGCAGCGGCGACAGCAGGTCGCCCACCAGGACCACCTGGGCGTGCCGGGGCAGCGGTTCGGGCTGCGGCAGCGCGTCGGGGGAATGGGCGTTGCGCGGGTCGGTCATCTGCCCGGCCATGCGGTTCAGGGCGAACTTGCCATGGTCCGGGCGCTGGCCGGAGTTGAGCAGGCCGACCCGCTCGCCGCCGCGCACCAGCAGCACCGCGGCGGCGAGGGTCAGCAGGTCGGCGCGCTCCCGCTTGGTCGGCAGGCCGTTGACCGAGCGGTAGTCCATGGAGGGCGAGCGGTCGCGCCACAGCCAGACGGTCTGGGCAGCCTCCCACTCGTTCTCGCGCACATAGACGGGCTGGGTCTTGCCGGACTGCCGCCAGTCGATCATCTGCGGCGAGTCGCCGGGCTGGTAGCGGCGGAACTGCCAGAAGGTCTCGCCCAGCCCGACGCGGCGCCGTCCGTGCACGCCCTGCGCCACCGTGGAGGCCACGCGCTCCGCCGCGACCAGAAGCGGCGGCAGGGTGGCGGCCAGCCCCTCCGCGCGCTGCTGCGCCCGCAGGGTGGTGGCGCCTAGGGTGGGACTGGCCATCGGCGGGTCCTTACGACAGCGGGGCGCAGAGGCGGTTGATGATGTCGTCCAGCGTGATCCCGTCCGCCCGCGCCGCGAAGTTCAGCGCCATGCGGTGGCGCAGCACGGGCTTCGCCAGGGCCACCACGTCGTCGAGCGACGGGGCCAGCCGCCCGTCCAGCACCGCGCGGGCGCGGGCGGCGAGCATCAGCGCCTGGCTGGCGCGCGGGCCGGGACCCCAGGCGACATGGCGCTGCACCTCCGGCAGGTCGGTCGCCTCCGGGCGGCCGCGCCGCACGAGGTCGAGGATGCCGTCGACCACGCCTTCGCTGACCGGCACGCGGCGGACCAGCCGTTGCGCCACCTGGAGGTCGGCGGGGGAGAGCACCGTCACCGCCTGCTCGTCCAGCGAACCGGTGGTGGCGATCATCATCCGCCGCTCGGCGTCGCGGTCGGGGTAGTCGACGTCGATCTGCATCAGGAAGCGGTCGAGCTGGGCTTCCGGCAGCGGGTAGGTGCCTTCCTGCTCCAGCGGGTTCTGGGTGGCCAGCACGTGGAAGGGCTGGGGCAGGGCGTGGTAGTGGCCGGCGACCGACACGCGCCGCTCCTGCATCGCCTGGAGCAGCGCAGACTGGGTGCGCGGGCTGGCGCGGTTGATCTCGTCCGCCATGAGGAGCTGGCTGAACACCGGCCCCGGAATGAAGCGGAAGGAGCGGCGGCCCTGCTCGTTCTCCTCCAGCACCTCCGACCCCAGGATGTCGGCGGGCATCAGGTCGGGCGTGCACTGGATGCGCTTCTCGGCGAGGCCCAGCACGGTGCCCAGCGTCTCGACCAGCCGCGTCTTGGCGAGGCCCGGCACGCCGATCAGCAGCACGTGGCCGCCGGCCAGGAGCGTGATCAGCGTGAGGTCGATGACCTCCTGCTGGCCGAAGATGATCCGGCCGATGCGGTCGCGGACGTGGGTCAGCCGGCCGCCCAGCGCCTCGATCTCCGCCATGAGCTGGTGCGGGTTCTCGCCGGCGGGAAAGTTCTGGCCCGGATTGGCCCCCGGATTGACGGCATCGGTTGCGCTCACGTCTCTGCTCCCGTTTAAGACCATGCACTCGGTGGGCAATCATGACCGCTCAATCATGACCGCTGGGGTCGAAACGGCCATCGTGGCAAATCCGCCAGTTCGGACCTATGTGACGAGTATGGCGAAATTACGTTGCGCGGCCAGTTCCCTCTGTGCCCCTCAGGCCCGAAAAAGACGAGAAGGCTAGCGATGAAGGTCGGCAATGACGGGGCGAATGACAAGCGCCCAAATGAAACGCGCCCCGGTGAGGTGACCGGCGGGGAAAACGTCGAAAGCCTGCCCCCCGCTCTGCCCCTGACCGCGAGGGAGCAGCGGTTCGACATCCGCATCGCACGGGACGGCACTTGGTTCCACGAGGGCGACCCGATCCGGCGGATCGAACTGGTCAAGCTGTTCGCCACCGTCTTGCGGCGGGACGAGGCGGGCGACTTCTGGCTGGTCACCCCGGTCGAGCGCGGGCGGATCGTGGTCGAGGACACGCCGTTCGTCGCCGTGGAAATGGCCGCAAGCGGACATGGAGACGAACAGGTCCTGTCGTTCCGTACAAATTTGGACGAATGGGTCGAATGTGGGCCGGATCATCCGATCAGGGTCGTCCACAATCCTGAAAATGGCGAACCGACGCCCTATATCCTCATAAGAAACGGGCTCGAAGCGCGAATTCTCCGGCCGGTCTACTACGAAATGGTGGACCGGGCCGATACGCGCGGCCATGATGGTGAGGCTGAGGTGGGGGTATGGAGCAAGAAGGTCTTCTTCGCGCTGGGCAGGCTGCCTGGCGGGTGAGTCTCGATGAGGTCCGCAAGCGCTTTCCGCGAAGCGCCGCCGCCGGCCTGCGACCGGCCAAGGTGCGCGGCGATCACGATCTGAATCCCGGTTTCGAGCCCTCCCAGGGCAAGCTGCGGGAGGCCGCCGTCCTGGTGCCGCTGGTCGACCGTCCGGAGGAGCTGACGGTCATCTTCACCCAGCGCACCGCCAACCTGACCGCCCATGCCGGGCAGATCAGCTTCCCCGGCGGGCGGATGGAGAGCGACGACCGCGGCCCGGAAGACACCGCCCTGCGCGAGACCGAGGAGGAGATCGGGCTGGGGCGTGACCGCATCGAGGTGCTGGGGCGGCTCGACACCTACGTGACGCGCACCGGCTTCCGGGTGACCCCGGTGGTCGGGCTGGTGCGCCCGCCCTTCCAGGTGACTCCCGACCCGACCGAGGTGGCCGAGGTGTTCGAGGTGCCGCTGGCCGCCATTCTCGACCCGACCAACCCGCAGCGCCACAGCCGCGAGTTCCAGGGGGCTCAGCGCTATTTCTACGCCTTCCCCTACCAGCAGCGCTTCATCTGGGGGGCGACGGCGGGGATGCTGGTCAATCTCTGCGATGTCCTGCGCGCCGAGGGGCTGGGGTGCGACGGCCTGAAGAGCGATCGCCTGGGCGACCTGCCCGCCGGCGGACCATCGTAGGGCGGGCGGCGCGGTGCTGCGGATTTTCCTGACGGTCATCCTGCCTCTGGTCCTGCCCACGGCCGGTTACGCCCTGTATGTGCTGGTGGTCGAGCGCCGCCGCCGCGAGGCGGAGGAGGCGCACAGCCCGGCACCGTGGTGGGCGACGGCGCCCTGGCCCTGGCTGGTCTTCGCCGGGGTGGCGGCGATGGCGGCGACGCTGGGGTCCGTCGCCCTGACCAGCGGGGTGGCGCCGCACACGCCCTACACCCCGGCCCATGTCGAAGACGGGAGGGTGATCGGCGGCGGGGCGTCTGGAAATTGAGCGTTCCGCGGGCTAGCCTGCCGCCATGACCTTCAACGCCCGCATCGCTCCCCAGCCCTGGATGACCGCGCCCGAGACGCGCGCCGTGTTCGACGCCCTGGCCGCCGGAGGGGCGGACGCCCGCTTCGTCGGCGGCTGCGTGCGTGACGCGTGGCTGGGCCGCAAGGTCAAGGACATCGACATCGCCACCCACGCCCCGCCGGAACGGGTGATGGACTTGCTGAAGGCCGGGGGCATCGGCGCCATCCCCACCGGGATCGAGCACGGCACCATCACCGCCGTGGTCGGGAAGGCCCATTACGAGATCACCACGCTGCGCCGCGACGTGGAGACCTTCGGGCGCCACGCCCGTGTGGAGTTCACCGACGACTGGCGGGAGGACGCGGCCCGGCGCGACCTGACCATGAACGCGCTGAGCTGCACGCTGGACGGCTGCGTCTACGATCCCTTCGGGGGATTGGCCGACATGGCCGCCGGGCGGGTGCGCTTCGTCGGCGACCCGCGCCAGCGCATCGAGGAGGACGTGCTGCGCCTGCTGCGCTTCTTCCGCTTCCACGCCCATTACGGGCGTGGCGCTCCGGACGCGGCGGCGCTGGTCGCCTGCGCGGAGATGGCCCCCCGCCTGCCCAGTTTGTCCGGCGAGCGGGTGCGGGGCGAACTGTCCCGCCTGCTGGCGGCGCCCGACCCGGCGTCGGCCTGGGATCTGATGATCCGGTTCGGCGTGATGGCCCATCTGCTGCCGGACGCGGTCCGCACCGCCCGGCTGGACGGTCTGGTCCGGCTGGAACACGATCTGCACGAGCCGCCCGAGGCGGTGCGCCGCTTCGCCGCCGTGCTGGACACCGACCGGGCGGGGGCGCTGGCCGTGGCCCAGACCCTGCGCCTGTCCAACGCCGACCGCGACCGCCTCGCCGCCCTGATCGAACCGCCGATGGCCGTAGCTCCCTCCGACGGTCCGGTGAAGCGGCGGCAGGCGCTCTACCGGCTGGGCGACGCCGGGCTGTATCGCGACTTGGTGCTGCTGGCGGCGGTGGACGCCCCCGGTCCGATGGCGCTCGACGCGATCAAGGCGGCGCTGGCGACCGCCGAGGACCTGCCGTCCCTGGTCCTTCCCATCGCCGGGCGCGACCTGCTGGCCATGGGGATGCCGCGCGGCCCGGCGGTGGGCGCGCTGCTGAAGCAGGTCGAGGCGTGGTGGATCGCCGAGGATTTCCGGCCGGGACGGGACGAGTGCTTGGCGGAGGCAAAAAGGCGGTTGGACAAACCCTCTCCTGTCCCGGGAGAGGGTGCCCGCGCAGCGGCCTCTCGCGCTGGCTGAAAGCCAGCGCTGACGGCGACAGGCGGATGCCATTGGCATCCGTCGAGAGCGGGGTGAGGGTGCCGGCAAGGATCAACGCACCATTCTCGCCAGTACCCTCACCCTCCCGCCGCTCTGCGGCGGGTCCCTCCCTCTCCCGGGGCGGGAGAGGGGATTATAAAGGCTACGGCCACTTCACCTCGGGTGGCATGCTCATCAGGATGGCTTCGGTGTTGCCGCCGGTCTTCAGGCCGAAGGTCGTCCCGCGGTCGTAGAGCAGGTTGAACTCGACGTAGCGGCCGCGGCGGATCAGCTGGTGCTCGCGCTGCTCCGGGGTCCAGGGCCGGTTCATGTGGCGGCGGACCAGGGCGGGGAAGACCTCCAGGAAGGCCAGCCCGACGTCGCGGGTGAAGGCGAAGTCGGCCTCCCAGTTCCCGGAATCCAGGTTGTCGTAGAAGATGCCGCCGACGCCGCGCGCCTCGCCCCGGTGCGGCAGGAAGAAGTAGCGGTCGCACCACTCCTTGTAGCGCGCGTAGCAGGTCGGGTCGTGGCGGTCGCAGGCGCCGCGGAAGGCGGCGTGGAAATCGGCGGTGTCCCGATCGTCGGGCACCATCGGGGTCAGGTCGGCGCCGCCGCCGAACCAGCCGAGGCTGGTCACGATGTGGCGCGTGTTCATGTGGGTGGCCGGCACCAGGGGCGAGCGCATGTGCGCGACGAGGCTGATCCCCGACGCCCAGAACCGCCCGTCCTCCGCGGCGCCGGGGATGTTGGCGCGGAACTCCGGGCTGAAGGTGCCGTGCACCGTGGAGACGTTGACCCCCACCTTCTCGAACACGCGGCCGCGCATCACCGACATGACGCCGCCGCCGCCCTCGCCGCCGCCATGGTCGGGGCGCTGCCAGGGCTTGCGCTCGAAGCGGCCCGGCGGCAGGTCGGCATGGGTGCCGGTCAGCTCGTCCTCGATCCGTTCGAACTCGGCGCAGATGCGGTCGCGCAGCTCGGCGAACCAGGCGCTGGCCCGGGCCTGACGGGCGGTTCTGATGTCCATGGCGTCGGCGGGGGAGGTGGTCATGGGCGGGCGTCCGGCGTCGGTCAGGGCAAGGGGAGGGGCGAGGGTCTGGGCAATGCGGCCGTCTGCCGCAGGGCTTCACCCAACACCATCGCGGCACTCAGCGCAACATTCAGCGACCGGGCGGGCGGCTTCAAGGGAATGACCAGACGGGCGTCGGCCGCCGCGTGCACCTCGTCGGGCACCCCGGCGCTCTCGCGCCCCACCATGATGCGGTCGTCCGGGGCGAAGGCGAACCCGGTGTAGGGAACGGCGCCGCGGGTGGTCAGCAGGACCAGCCGCCCGGCCTGCGGCAGCGCCCGATAGGCCGCCCAGGAGCTGTGCCGGACCAGGGCCAGCTGGTCGATGTAGTCCATCCCGGCCCGCCGCAGCTTGCGGTCATCCAGAACGAAGCCGCAGGGCTCGATCAGGTCCAGAGGCACCCCGAGTCCCGCCGCCAGACGCATCAGAGTCCCGGCGTTCTGGGGGATGTCCGGTTCGAAGAGAACGAGGCGCATGAAATTCCCTTTTGGTTCAGCGACGTCTAATGGTGCACCGCAAAGCGCGACAAGTTGTCCCGATGACAAAACCTTTTCAAGGCGTTGCCGCGACTGTATACCGCACCCCGGATACCCGGGAGATACAACCCCGGTCGACGCGGCGCGCACCCACCCACCCAGTGAGCGGACATGCCCGTCAAGTCGTGATAAACACTGGTCCACGTGTCATAGGGCGCTTCGGCGCGCCGCGTATGCCTTGAGGAGATTAACGCTTATGGCTCAGACCACGCATCCGCCCGGGACGGGTGGCCACGCGGCCCCCGGCGGCGAGGGGGCTTCCCGCCGTGATTTTCTCTACCTCGCCACCGGGGCCGTGGGTGCCATTGGTGTCGCGTCGGCCGTCTGGCCGTTCATCGACAGCATGAACCCGGCCGCCGACACCCTCGCGCTGGCTTCGATCGACGTGGATCTGGCCCCGGTCCAGGAAGGCCAGGCGATCACCGTCACCTGGCGCGGCAAGCCGGTCTTCGTCCGCCACCGCACGGCGAAGGAGATCGAGGAGGCGCGCACCGTCAACCTCGGCGAGCTGCGCGACCCGGCCGCCGACGACGCCCGCGTCAAGAAGCCGGAATGGCTGATCGTCGTCGGCATCTGTACGCACTTGGGCTGCGTGCCGCTGGGGCAGAAGCCGACCGATCCGCGCGGCGACTACGACGGCTGGTTCTGCCCCTGCCACGGCTCGCACTACGACACCGCAGGGCGCATCCGCAAGGGTCCCGCCCCGGCCAACCTCGTCGTTCCGCAGTACGCTTTCACGAGCGACACCGCGGTCCGGCTCGGCTAAGCGGCCCTTAAGGTTCTGGAGACCCCAAGATGGCTCAGGCTCACGCCCCCCAGTTCAAAAATCCCGTCGTGAAGTGGATCGACAGCCGCCTGCCGATCTTCACGATGCTGGACCATGAGTACAACCAGTATCCGATGCCCCGGAACGTCAACTATCTGTGGGCGTTCGGTGCCATCGCCGGCATCATGCTGGTCATCATGATCGCCACCGGCCTCGTGCTGGCGATGCAGTATGCGGCCAACACGCACATCGCCTTCGAGTCGGTCGAGCGCATCATGCGCGACGTCAACTACGGCTGGCTGCTGCGCTACGTCCACGCCAACGGCGCGTCGATGTTCTTCATCGCCGTCTACATCCACATGTTCCGCGGTCTCTACTACGGCTCCTACAAGGCGCCGCGCGAGATCCTGTGGATCCTCGGCGTGCTGATCCTGCTGGCCATGATGGCGACCGCCTTCATGGGCTACGTGCTGCCGTGGGGCCAGATGAGCTTCTGGGGCGCCACCGTCATCACGAACCTGTTCTCGGCCTTCCCGCTGGTCGGCGACCCGATCGTGACCTGGCTGTGGGGCGGCTTCTCGGTCGACAACCCGACGCTGAACCGCTTCTTCGCGCTGCACTTCCTGCTGCCGTTCGTGCTGCTGGGCCTGGTCGTCCTCCACACCGCCGCCCTGCACGTCTCCGGCTCGAACAACCCGCTGGGCATCGATGCCAAGGGCCCGCAGGACACCGTGCCGTTCAACCCGTACGTCACGGTCAAGGACGGCTTCGCGGTCGTCGTGTTCCTGATCTTCTACGCGGGCTTCGTCTTCTTCGCCCCGAACTACCTCGGCCACCCGGACAACTACATCCCGGCCAACCCGCTGGTCACCCCGGCGCATATCGTTCCGGAATGGTACTTCCTGCCGTTCTACGCGATCCTGCGCGCGATCCCGGACAAGCTGGGCGGCGTGCTCGCCATGTTCGGCGCCATCGCGGTGCTGGCGGCCCTGCCGTGGCTCGACACCTCCAAGGTGCGCAGCTGCAAGTTCCGCCCGATCTACCGCCAGTTCTTCTGGATCCTGGCCATCGACGCCCTGGTGCTGGGCTACGCCGGCGCGATGCCCGCGGAAGGTGTGTGGCTGCTGGTCGCCCGCATCGGCACGGCCTACTACTTCTTCCACTTCCTGATCCTGCTGCCGCTGCTGGGCAAGCTGGAGCGTCCGCTGCCGCTCCCCGCCAGCATCTGCGAACCGGTTCTGAAGGGCGGTGGCCGCGTTGCCGCCGGCGCCCACGCCAAGCCCATGGAGAAGGCATAATGCGCTCTCTGAAGTCTGCCATCCTCTCCGCGGCCGTCGCCCTGGGTCTGGCCGGCGCCGCGCAGGCGTCGGAAGCGGTGCACATTCCCAAGCAGGAGTGGTCGCACAGCGGCGTCTTCGGCACCATCGACAAGGCCTCGGCGCAGCGCGGCTTCCAGATCTACAAGGAAGTCTGCTCGACCTGCCACTCGGCCAAGCTGGTCCCGATCCGCACGCTCGCCGGCATCGGTTTCAACGAGGACGAGCTGAAGGCGATCGCCGCCGGCTATGAGGTCCAGGCCGGTCCGAACGACGCGGGCGAGATGTTCATGCGTCCGGGCATCCCGGCCGACCGCTTCCCCTCGCCGTTCCCCAACGACAACGCTGCCCGCGCCGCCAACAACGGCGCCCTGCCGCCGGACCTGTCGCTGATGGCGAAGGCCCGCGTCGGCGGCGAGGACTATCTCTACGCCTTCCTGACCGGCTTCGAGGAGAACCCGCCGGAAGGCGTCACCCTGATGCCGGGCATGAACTACAACAAGTACTTCCCGGGTCATCAGGTGGGCATGCCCAACATCCTGATGCCGGACGGCGTGACCTACGCCGACGGCACCCCGGCGACGGTGCAGCAGCAGGCCCACGACATCAGCACCTTCCTGACCTTCATCGCCGAGCCGCACATGGATGCGCGCAAGCAGATGGGCGTGAAGGTGATCCTGTTCCTGATCGTGCTGGCCGGCCTGATGTACGCCACCAAGCGCAAGCTGTGGAGCACCCTGCACTGAGCCGTTGTCCGGCCCTGTGCGGAGACTTGAGACTGGACAGGGCGCCTTCGGGCGCCCTGTTCTTTTGTGGCCGAGGTTCTTTTCCCGACGACCCCATTCCCAGGCGAAGGTGGTGCAGATGACCGACAGGCTGATCGACGAGATCGTGGATTTCTGGTTCGACGAGGCGATGAAGCCCTACTGGTTCCGCCAGTCCGACAGTTTCGACCGGACGGTGCGCGACACGCTGCTTCCCCATTACGAGGCGGCGGCGGAGGGGCGGTACGATCATTGGCTGGAGGATGTGGACGGCTGCCTGGCGCTCTGCGTCCTGCTCGATCAGGTCCCGCGCAACGTCTTCCGCGGTTCGCCACGGGCCTTCGCGACCGACGGCAAGGCGCTGGCGGTGGCCCGCCATGTGGTGGAGCAGGGTTACGACCTCGAATGCACCGAGGATGAGCGGATCTTCCTCTATCTGCCGTTCGAGCATCAGGAGGACATGGACTGTCAGGAGCTGTCCTGCACCCTGTTCCGGGAGCGGGTCAGCGATCCGGAGGTCGTGGATTACGCCGAACGTCACCGCAAGGTCATCGCGCGCTTCGGGCGGTTTCCCCACCGCAACGCGGCCCTCGGCCGCGAGACGACGCCGGAGGAGGCGGAGTTCCTCAAGGAACCGGGTTCGTCCTTTTGACGGTCTCGCCCTCCGGCATCCCGGGCTCCAGCCAGCGCTTCAGGGCGGCCAGCAATTCAGGGCGGCGGACCGGCTTGGGCACGTAATCGTTCATGCCGGCGAACACGCAGCGGTCGCGGTCCTCGGCGAAGCCGTGGGCGGTGACCGCGATGATCGGCACCATGGCGCGGGCCCCGGTCATCGCCCGGATCGCCAGGGTCGCGGCGATCCCGTCCACCTCCGGCATGGCGACGTCCATCAGCACCGCGTCGTAGGGGGGCTCCGCCCCGGCGACGGAGGCGACGGCCTCCGCTCCGCCGTCCGCGGTGTCCACGGTGAAGCCGACCTTGCGCATCAGCGCCGCGGTCAGCAGCCGGTTGGTCGGGCTGTCGTCCACCACCAGCAGGCGTCCGCCGCGGGCCATGGCCCAGGCGACCAAGCGCTCCTCGCCGGACGGCGGCGGCGTGCCCAAGGATACCGGCGAACTGCAGGGCGCCGGCTCGGTGGGGGAGGTGTCTAGCGGCTGTCGGTGCAGAATGATGTGGTTCACGACGAGCCTTTGGCATTTTGCAAATCAATTTGCGCCGGACCGCCGCAGACTCCCGGTTTCCCGAGGGGGTAGGATGGCCCGCCTGCCCATGCCAAGCAAAGGGCGGGCCAGTTGGTTACGAGATCGAACCTTTCCCCCGCCCACTACGGGAGGGGTGTGGGATGCTCAGCGTGGAGAGGGATTATGGGACTGGTTGATCGGCTCTGGGTGGCCTTCGCGGCCTTGAACGGCGCCATCGCGGTGGGGGCCGGGGCCTATGCCAGCCACGGGCTCGCCGGTGACCCGCGCGGGCAGGAGCTGTTCCGGCTGGCCGGGCAATACCAGATGTGGCACGCGCTGGCCCTGGTCGTCCTGGTTGCGTTGCTGCGCAACGCCCACGGCCCGGCGCGCCTGGCGCTGCGCCTGTCGGGGTGGCTGTTCGTGGCCGGCATCCTGCTCTTCAGCGGAACGCTCTACGCGACCGCGACCAGCGGCCCGCTGCCCTTCGCGATGACGGCGCCGACCGGGGGCAGCGCCTTCATCCTGGGTTGGCTCGTCCTGGCCCTGGCGGTCCTGCTGTTCGGGCGGCGCTTCTTCGGAAAAGCCTGAGCCGAGCAGGGGCGGCGCTCAGGCGGGTGCGCTGCTCGGCTCCTCGGCGGAGGCCGGGGAGCCTTCGTCCTTCTTGCGGGCGACGGGCGCGCAGAACAGCTCGTGGAGCGTCGCCATGATGGTCTGCGCCTCGTGCCCGTTCAGCGAGTAGTAGATGTTCTGGGCGGCGCGGCGCGTCCGCACCAGCTTGTCGCGGCGCAGGCGGGCCAGATGCTGGGACAGGGCCGACTGGCTGAGGTCGACCAGCTCCTCCAACTCGCCGACCGACTTCTCGCCCTCGGTCAGGTAGCACAGGATGAGCAGGCGGCGTTCGTTGCTCATGGCCTTGAGCAGCGTGCTGGCCCGCCGTGCGTTGCTCTGCAGATCGGCAATGTTCATGAAACGACCGTTTCTGTCGACGCCAAGCAACAGCGACCCGTTGCGCCCAACCTTGCGCCGCAGCACCGCCGTTTATCGTTCGTGTTCAATCATATGGAAGAGTGTACCGCGCTGTCTACCCGTGGATGTCCCGTAGTCGAAAGAATGTTCCCCGTTCCGCGAAACCACCGTTCAACGGGTTGAGGCGCGCGCGCCGCCGTTCTAGACTCGCCGTCTGGACGTGTTGCGGCGGTGCCCGAAGGAGTGCAAGGAACGATGGCCGACCAGACGCTCGACGCCAAGGGGCTGCAATGCCCGCTGCCGGTGCTGCGCGCGCGCAAGGCGCTGAAGACGGTGCCGCCCGGATCGACGCTGACCGTCGAGGCGACCGACCCCAGTGCGCCCAAGGATTTCGCCGCCTTCTGCGAAGCCACCGGCAACCGGCTGGCCTCCAGCGTCGAGGACGGAGGCGTCTACCGCTTCGTGATCGAACGCTGCGCCTGACGGCGCCGCAAAGCAGGGTGGCGTGCACGTTCGCCGCGCAAAGGGGGTGGGGGCGGCGGTTGGGGGATGTGACGATAAGCCCCGCAATCATCCTGTACTTTCATTAGCGATGCAGGAAGAATGGGCGCAGGGAAATGCCTCGAACACGAACGAAAAAGACAGAAAAGCATGTTCACCACCCTGTTCACCCACGCCGCCTGCCTGGACCACGACACAGGGCTGGGCCATCCGGAATGCGCCGACCGGCTTCGTGCGGTGCTGGCGGCCCTTGAGACCGAAGAATTCTACATGCTCGAACGCCAGGAGGCGCCGCTCGCCACCCTCGAGCAACTCTCCCGCGCGCACCCGCGGGAGCATGTCGAGCGCATCCTGGCCCTGGTGCCGGAGCAGGAGCACGCCGGCATCGACGCTGACACGGTGATGTCCCCCGGCTCGGGCGAGGCCGCGCTGCGCGCCGCCGGGGCGGTGGTCGCGGCGGTCGATGCGGTGGCGTCGGGCCATTCGCGCAACGCCTTCTGCGCCGTGCGCCCTCCGGGGCATCACGCCGAATACGAAAAGGCCATGGGCTTCTGCCTGTTCAACAACGCCGCGGTCGGCGCCTACCACGCGCGGGCGGCGCATGGACTGCAGCGGGTGGCGGTGATGGATTTCGACGTCCATCACGGCAACGGCACGCAGGACATCTTCCAGCGCGACCCGGATCTGCTCTATTGCTCCACCCACCAGTCACCGCTCTATCCGGGGACGGGCGACGCGGGGGAGAAGGGAGATTTCGGCAACTGTGTCAACGCGCCGCTCGCCGCCATGTCGGGCTCGCCGGAATTCCGGCACGCGATGACTCACATCATCCTGCCGGCCATCGACCATTTCAAACCGGACCTGCTGATCATCTCCGCCGGATTCGACGCCCATTCCCGCGATCCGCTGGCCGGCCTGCACCTGACCGACGACGATTTCGCCTGGGCCACCCGCAAGCTGGGCGATCTGGCCCGCACCCACTGCGGCGCCCGCATCGTCTCGGTGCTGGAGGGCGGCTACAATCTGCGCGCCCTGGCGTCGGCCACCGCGGCGCATGTGCGCGAATTGATGTATTGCTGAGCTTTCCGACTCTTCCGGCCGATTCTTCCGGCTAGGCCCGTGGTGGGAGCGTGATACGCCCGCCGCGGGCCTTGCGCATTTGGGGGCTGAGCCATAATTTCGGTTTTCGGTCCCATCGCGGGCACCCCATCGTATGGATCATTGGCCGGATGGATCATGGCTGACCTCGCTCACATTCCCCCCGACATCGCCGCCCTCAGCTTCGAGGACGCGCTGGCCGAGCTTGAGCGCATCGTGCGCCAGCTTGAGGACGGGCGCGGCAAGCTCGACGATGCGATTTCCTCTTACGAGCGCGGCACCGCGCTGAAGCGGCATTGCGAGGCGAAGCTGCGCGAGGCCCAGGCCAAGATCGACCGCATCACCGTTGCCGCCGACGGCACCCTCGGCACCGAACCCGCCCGGATCGACTGACGTGCAGACCGACCTCAAGACAGCCATGGCCGACATGGCGGCGGATGTGGAGCGTGCGATCCTGCACCTCCTGCCGACCACCGACCTCCCCGAATCGCGTGTGCTGGAGGCGATGCGCTACGGCTGCCTGAACGGCGGCAAGCGGCTCCGTCCCTTCCTGGTGTGCCAGTCCGCGGCGCTGTTCGGCGTCAACCCGGACTGCGCGCTGCGCGTCGCCGTGGCGGTGGAGTTCGTCCACAGCTACTCGCTGGTCCATGACGACCTGCCGGCGATGGACGACAGTGACCTGCGCCGCGGCAAGCCGACCGTGCACCACGCGTTCGACGAGGCGACCGCCATCCTGGCCGGGGATGGGCTGCTGACCTACGCCTTCGAGGTGCTGGCCGACCCGGCGACCCACGAGGACCCGAACGTGCGCTGCCAGCTCGTGGCGGCGCTCGCCAAGGCGGCCGGGCCGCACGGCATGGTCGGCGGCCAGATGCTCGACCTGATCGCCGAGCATGAGACCTTCGACCTCGGCACGACGACGCGGCTCCAGCGCATGAAGACCGGCGACATGATCGCCTTCTCCTGCGAGGCCGGCGGCATCCTGGGCAAGGCCCCGCCGCCGCAGCGCCTCGCGCTGCGCGCCTACGCCCATGACCTCGGGCTGGCCTTCCAGATCGTCGACGACCTGCTGGACATCGAGGGGACGGAAGCGGAGACCGGCAAGTCGGTCGGGCGCGACGCGGAGGCCGGAAAGGCGACCTTCGTGTCCATCCTCGGGCAGGATCGCGCCCGCTCGCAGGCCGCGATGCTGGCCGTCCAGGCCAAGGCGCACCTGGAGATCTTCGACGGGCGCGCCGATATCCTCAAAGCGGTCGCCGACTTCGTCGTCGCGCGGCGGACCTGAACGGAGGACGTTTCCAACGTGACCCCCAACGACAAGACGCCGCTTCTCGACCTCGTCCGCACCCCCGCCGACCTGCGCGCGCTCAAGCCCGAACAGCTCCGGCAGGTGGCCGACGAGCTGCGGACCGAAACCATCAGCGCGGTGTCGGTGACCGGCGGGCATCTGGGTGCCGGGCTGGGGGTGGTCGAATTGACCGTCGCGCTGCACTACGTGTTCCAGACTCCGGCCGACCGGCTGATCTGGGACGTCGGGCACCAGTGCTACCCGCACAAGATCCTGACCGGGCGCCGCGACCGCATCCGCACCCTGCGCACCGGCGGCGGGCTGTCGGGTTTCACCAACCGGTCGGAGAGCGAATACGACCCGTTCGGCGCCGGCCACAGCTCCACCTCCATCTCCGCGGGGCTGGGCATGGCGGTGGCGCGCGACCAGCTCGGCCGCGACAACCATGTGGTCGCCGTGATCGGCGACGGCGCGATGAGCGCCGGCATGGCCTACGAGGCGATGAACAACGCCGGGTCGGCGAACAGCAAGCTGATCGTCATCCTGAACGACAACGACATGTCCATCGCCCCGCCGGTCGGCGCGATGAGCGCGTACCTGTCGCGGCTGATCTCGTCGAAGCCCTACCTCAGCCTGCGCCATCTGGCCAAGGACATCGCGGAGCAGCTGCCGCGGCCGTTGCGCACGGCGGCGCGGCGGGCGGAGGAGTACGCCCGCGGCATGGTCACCGGCGGCACGCTGTTCGAGGAGATGGGCTTCTACTACATCGGCCCGATCGACGGGCACAATCTGGACCATCTGCTGCCGGTCCTGCAGAACGTGCGTGACGCCGACGACGACAAGCCGGTCCTGATCCACGTCGTCACCAAGAAGGGCAAGGGCTACGGCCCCGCCGAGGCCTCGGCCGACAAGCTGCACGCGGTGGCCAAGTTCGACGTCGTCACCGGCGCCCAGTCCAAGCCGAAGTCCAACGCCCCGACCTTCACCCGCGTCTTCGCCAACGCCCTGATCGCCGAGGCCGAACGCGACAACAGAGTCCTCGGCATCACCGCGGCCATGCCGTCGGGCACCGGGCTCGACCTGTTCGGCCAGCGCTTCCCCGACCGCTGCTTCGACGTCGGCATCGCCGAGCAGCACGCCGTGACCTTCGCCGCCGGGCTGGCGACGGAGGGGTTCAAGCCCTTCTGCGCGATCTACTCGACCTTCCTGCAGCGCGCCTACGACCAGGTGGTGCACGACGTGGTGCTGCAGCGGCTGCCGGTGCGCTTCGCGCTCGACCGCGCCGGTCTGGTCGGGGCGGACGGGGCAACCCACGCCGGGGCTTTCGACGTCGCCTATCTGGGCTGCCTGCCCGACATCGTGCTGATGGCGGCGGCGGACGAGTTGGAACTGATGCACATGGTGGCGACCAGCGCCGCCATCGACGACCGCGCCTCGGCGCTGCGCTACCCGCGTGGCGAGGGGGTGGGGCTGGAGCTGCCGGAGCGCGGCGAGGTTCTGCCCATCGGCAAGGGCCGCATTCTCCAGGAAGGCACCAAGGTCGCGATCCTCAGCTACGGCACGCGTCTGGCCGAGGCGCGCAAGGCGGCGGCGGAGCTGGGCACGCGCGGCCTGTCGACGACCGTGGCCGACGCGCGCTTCGCCAAGCCGCTGGACGAGGAACTGGTGCGCCGTCTGGCGCTGGAGCATGAGGTGCTGATCACCATCGAGGAGGGCTCGGTCGGCGGCTTTGGCAGCTTCGTGCTGCAGCATCTGGCGATGGCCGGGTTGTTGGACGGCGGGCTTAAGATCCGCCCGATGGTGCTGCCCGACCGCTTCCTCGACCATGACAGCCCGGCCAAGCAGTATGAAGAGGCCGGTCTCGCCGCCCGCCACATCGTCGCCACCGTCTTGCAGGCGCTGGGGATCGAGGCGGCGGCGGTGCGGGCCTGAATCCGGATGGAAAGCGTCGTCGTTCGGCCCTGACTCCGACCCTGGACGAAGGAGCTAATGCCATT
The DNA here is from genome assembly GCF_042657465.1 of Azospirillum himalayense. NCBI lineage: Bacteria > Pseudomonadati > Pseudomonadota > Alphaproteobacteria > Rhodospirillales > Azospirillaceae > Azospirillum > Azospirillum himalayense. Next base: position 40,760 of record NZ_JBHSLC010000110.1, read on the forward strand.
AGCCTAAGGTTGGGCGCGGCGCTTTCTCTGGTGCGGCTGGGACCGCTGTCTTACAATTCGAAAACAATAGATAATTAACGTATCCGGCGGGACTGGGTGTTGTCGAACATGCCTCAGGTGTTTGCAGCGGGTGCTGGGCGCGCATCCGACGAAAACGGCGCTTCGGCGCAGGATGGTCCGGGGATTTTCCGGTCCATCGTTGAGTCGTCTCCGACGCCCACCGCCGTGGTCGACAGAGCGTCCTTCCGTTGTCTTTACGCCAATGCCACCATGCGCGTCTTGGGGTTGGAAACGGGGCATCCCCTGGCCGACTGTTTCCCGGAGGCCTCCGCCGAGCGCATCGCCGAGGCGCTGGGCAAGGGCGAGGGCACCCGCCTGCGGATCACCCGGCCGGACGAGGTGTGCTGGAATCTGGATCTGGCCGCCCTGGACGGTGGGAGTTCGCTGCTGGCCACCCTGCGTCCCGCCGAAGCCGAATCGACCGAGACCGCCCATCACCACGCACGGGAGGTCAGCCACCGGGTCAAGAACACGCTTCAACTCGTATCCAGCCTGCTGACGCTTCAGACCCTGTCGGCCAAGGACCCCGACATGCGCCGCGCCTTCCAGGAGGCGTGCAGCCGCATCGGCACGGTGACCCAGGCGCACCAGCGCGTCCACGCCGCCGCCCGCGGCAGCCTCGTGGATTTCGGGGCCTATCTGAGCGACGCCTGCCGGGAGATGGAAAGCCACTTTGCGGTGGGGGGGCCGGAACGTCGCATCGCCGTGACGGTGGAGCAGGCGATGTTGCCGGTGGATTCGGTGATTCCGCTCGCCCTCATCGTCAACGAGCTGGTCGGCAACGCCACCAAATACGCTTACGCGGCGGGTAGCCCGGGGGACATCGAGGTCAGTCTGGCGCCGCGCGATGAGGGGGGGCTCCGCTTGACCGTTGCCGATCATGGGCGTGGTTTGCCGCCGGGATTCGAGGTCGCGCGCGCCGACTCGCTGGGCATGAAGGTGGCACGGGCCTTCGCCGGCCAGTTGAAAGGGAAGCTGCGCGCGGAGCCGAACGGTCCCGGCACGCGCTTCGTTCTCGATCTGCCTTTCTGACCGCCCATCGCCGTTGACGGTTCATCGCCTCTTGCCGAACGCCGCGTCCTGCGCCATGCATCCACCCTTGTCGACGGGGGAGCTGTGAGATGGCGCGGGTGCGTGCGGATGTGGCGCTGGTGGAGCGCGGGCTCGCTGAGAGCCGGGCCAAGGCGCAGGCGCTGATCCTGGCCGGGCTGGTCTATTCCGACACCAAGCGCATCGACAAGGCCGGAGACGCGATCGCCGAGGACGCTCCGCTGTCGGTGAAGGGGCAGGACCATCCCTGGGTGTCGCGCGGCGGGCTGAAGCTGGTCAAAGGGCTGGATGTCTTCGGCATCGACCCCACCGGCCTAACCGCCATCGACGTGGGCGCCTCGACCGGCGGATTCACCGACGTGTTGCTGACCCGCGGCGCGGCGAAGGTTTATGCGGTGGATGTGGGGCACGGTCAACTGGCTTGGAAGCTGCGCAACGACCCGCGCGTGGTGGTTCTGGAGAAGACCAACGCCCGCCACCTGACCAGGGCGGAGATTCCCGACCCCGTGGACATCGTGGTGTGCGACGCCAGTTTCATCGGATTGGAGGTGGTGCTTCCCGCCGCCCTCGCTCTGGTCGTGCCGGGCGGGCGGCTCGTCGCCCTCATCAAGCCGCAGTTCGAGGTTGGCAAGGGCCGTGTCGGCAAGGGCGGGGTGGTGCGCGAGCCGGAGCTGCACCAGGAGGTTTGCGACCGCATCCGCGGGTGGCTCGATGCCTTGCCGGGTTGGCGCGTGCTGGACATCACCGAAAGCCCGATCACCGGCCCCGAGGGGAACAAGGAGTTCCTGATCGGAGCGGTGAGGGATCGGGTCTGAGCGGACCTATATGCGGTCGTGGGCCACACGGAACCAATGCTCGGCGTGCTGACGACAGGTCTCGGCTTCGACGGAATCGCCGGATCGCTCGGCGTCGTCGGCGCGGGCCAGCCATTGGACATGCTTCTGCTGGGCGGAGCCGTTCACCTTTGGGTGTGCAAGTGCCGGGATTCCCTGAGTGGCCGGCCCTCGGGCCGTCTTACCGATCCGCGGTTGCCGACGGGTTCGATCACCCGCCGGATTGTCGAAAGGCATGAACGTCGATCCTCGTTTGGTCGGTGGTCCGCGAACAGGAGCGAAGGATCACTCCCGAACGGTCAATCCTGGTGGTCTTTGGTCACGCTGGAAAACGCTCGAAAGGCTTCGGTCACGTCATTCATGACCTGCGGGAAGAACGCGACGCGGCCGGCGAGCGGACCTTCGCTGATCGCGCTGGGACGGGGGAGCGGGCGCGGCAAAGGAAGTGGCTTGCCGGGGTCCCGCTCATCGGCGCGGGGAGGCTCGTAGAAGTGAAGGGCGAGTTGGCCGTCGGGCTCGGCGGCGTAGGGGAGGCCGGGCTCGGTCCGGCGTTCCGCGCCGGGAAGGACATACTGATCGCCCTGAGCGGTCCTTTCCGTCAGCGGCATCCAAGACACCCCTTCGCCCGTTGAAGCCCCGCCCAACCTATCAGCTTTCCGGCGATCCGCTCCAGCGAATACGGCGGACTGCCGATTGCACAGGGGCGTCGAACCGCGGTGGAGGGACTGTCCGCCCAGCCGTCGCCGCGGGGAGAGAACGGGTCAGACCGTCGGGATCGTCCCGCCGTCGATGACATGCTCCGCGCCGTGGATCGCTGACGCGCGGTCCGAGGCCAGGAAGGCGATGAGTTCCGCCACCTCCTCAGGCTGGGCCGGGCGTCCCAGCGGGATGCCTCCAAGCGCATTCAGAACGCTTTGCCGCGCCGTCTCAGGCGTTCCGCCGGTGCTGGCCGCGATGCGGGCCATCAGCGCGTCGGCGGCCTCCGTGTAGATCCACCCGGGCGAGACCACGTTGACCCGCACACCCTTGGGTCCGATTTCCTTCGACAGCGCCTTGCTGTAGGTTGTCAGCGCCGCTTTGGCGGCCGCATAGGCGGTCGTGGAGTCGTGCAGCGGCAGCCGGCGCTGGATCGATGAGACGTGGATGACCGCGCCGTTGCCACGGCTGATCATCTGCGGCAGCAGGGCTCGATCGAGCCGAACCGCGGCAAACAGGTTCAGGTCAAGCTCGGCGCGCCAATGATCGTCCGTCAGAGCGGCGAAGCCGCCGCCGGGAGAAGCGGAGCCCCCCAGGACATGCACGAGCACGTCCACGCCGCCAAGGATCTCCATGGCCGCCTCGGCGAGCCTCAGGACGCCTTCCGAAGTGGTCAGGTCTGCCTCCACCAACCGGGCGCCCGCCGGATTGCCGACGCCGTTGCGCGCCGCCGTCAGGACCCGGGCACCGCCCGCCACGAATCTCTCGACGGTCGCCCGGCCGGCGCCCTTGGTTCCGCCGGTGACGACGACGCGGCGCCCCTGGAACTCGAGGGGATCGATGCGGGCGGGCATCATGCGATCGCCAGAGCGACGATCGCCCCGTCCTCAAGCTGGAAGCGGAAGGTGAAGCGGATCGGGCTGCCGTTGAAATCGCCGGAGGTCAAGCCGTCCACCGCGATCCGGCCATCCTCGTCGCGCCAAGCCTCGGGGATGAAGATCGCCCGGCTGTCGAGGGTCGCCGTCCGAATCCAGGCCTTGAGCTGTTCGCGCCCTTCATGTCGTCCGCCATCGTCGAGGACGACCGCGTGTGGTGCGAAGGCCGCAAGCATGCCTTCGGCGTCGAGACGGGCGTTGGCCTTGACATAGGCGGCGACCGCTGGAGGAAGATCATGGGCCATGGGCTCTCTCCGGGAATGTGTTGCGATGGGGAGAGGGTGCAATTAAGCTTTCCAGATGACAAGAACCGACGAAAAAGTAAGGTACTTACCAGAAGGTAAGCGTGCGTCCTACACGGCGCGATCGGCGGCCCAGAGCGTGCAGAACGTGCTCCGGGTCCTGGAGGGCCGGTGGAAGCTCGTGATCCTGTTCCAGCTGTTCGGCGGGCAGGTGCGGCGCTTTTCCGATCTTGAGCGGGCCATTCCCGGCATTTCCCAGAAGATGCTGATCCAGCAGCTTCGCCAGCTCGAAAACGATGGCGTGGTCGCGCGCATCGTTCATCATCAGGTTCCGCCGAAGGTGGAATATCACCTGACGGAATGGGGCCAGTCTTTGTGCCCGGCTCTTGACGCTCTGCTGATCTGGGCGGAGGGCGCGCCCGCCGACGTTCGGTCTCAGCTTATCCAGGAGGGGCAAGAGGACGCCGCGCAAAAGCCGGAGGCCGACGCCACGTAGCCGGCAGGCCGCAGACGTCGCCTCATCCGGCCGAAGCCTCTGCATCAGACGCTCGATGCCGTCCAGGCGGTGCTGCCGTGCCGGGCGGATCGCTGGCTTCCCGTTGCCACGGCCCGGCTGACGATCTCACCATCGAGATTGACGAAGTACGCCGCGGTGCGCGCGAGCTGGTCCGGTGTCAGGCCGTTGGCCCTCAGCTCCTCCCACATCTTCTCCATCTCGTGCTCCGGCCGGCCAAGATAGGAGTCGGTGATGCGGTCCATCAGCTTCTGCTGATCGGCCGTCACGTAGGGCATGTAGCCGCGGTCGTTGACGGGGAGCGCGATCTGGAACGCCGGTGGGTCGATCGTTCGGTTCTGGACGATCTTGTCCCGTTCGCGCTTGTACGCGTCCATTTCCTTCCTCATGCGGGCGATCTCATCGTTCCCGGTCTGCGCGGCCGATGCGGGGGCCGCCAGGGGCGTCGGCGAGTCAGAAGCGCTTGCCGACAACAGGTCCGAGAAGTTGGGCGTTCCCGTGGAGTGGCCGGCACCCGGCATCCTGCTCCGATCCGGGACGACAGCAGGACCGGCGGTTGGATGAGTTCCAAGGATTTGCACGTTCCCCTCCATTGCGGTTCGTGGCTCTGGCCACGTCTCGACGGAAAAGCAAAGGTTGTGCCATGCCTGTGTGATGACGAAAAACCACAACGGCCTTCCATGGAATGTCCATCGAGCACCCATGACGCGGATTTGCTCGCCTTGCGCGTGACCGGACTCTGCCTATGGGCACAAATTGCCCGGCGGAAGGCCGCTGGAGTGTGATCCGGCCGATCGGCAACGCACCAGTCGGCAACGTTCTGGTGCAGCCCAAATTGCCAAGCTGCGTTGACTTGCTATAGGATCCCACCTCCTCCCGCTGGGGTCGGTCGTCCGCGATGCACACGTTCAGCACCACCGTCACCCGGCGAGCCCTCCTGATGCTGCTCGCCGCCGCGTTGACGCTGCTGGGAATCGTCACGATGTCGGGATGGCTGGCTGAAAGCACGCGGCAATTCTCAGGGTCCGTCGGCCGCACAACCTCTTTGCGGGTCGCCGCCGGGACGCTGCTCAGCCAGTTGCAGGACGCCGAGATCGGGCAGCGGGGGTATCTGCTCACCGAGGATCGCCAGTATCTCAAGCCCTATGAGGCTGCCATCACCGCGGTCGACACCACGATCGCCCGGCTGCACAATCTTGCCGAAGGAGATGCCGACGGGTTGCGCATCGTCGATCGCCTTGCCGTCCTCGCCGCCGCCAAACGGGAGGAGTTGGCGCAGACCATCGCGCTGATGGAAGCCGGTCGCCGGGACGAGGCCCTGGCCGTCGTGCGCACTGGTTACGGCATGATGCTGATGGACAACGCCCGGCGCTCCTTCGCCGACCTGATCACCCCCGCCGATGCGCAACTCGACACCCAACTCGCCGCCTTGATCGGGCAGGCCCGTGCATCGGGTTGGGTGGCCAATCTGGGCGGCCTGTTCATTGTGCTGGTCGTTGGCGGCGCTGTCTGGATCGCGATCCGCTACACGCGCGACCTCATGCGGGCGCAGCACGCGATCCAGTCGCTCAACGATTCCCTGGAGCAACGCGTTTTCGAACGCACGATGGAGCTGCGACGCGCCAATGACGAAATCCAGCGCTTCGCCTACATCGTCAGCCACGACCTGCGTGCGCCGCTGGTGAACGTGATGGGCTTCACCGGCGAGTTCGAGGCGGGGCTGGCGAGCGTGCGCGCCCATCTGGACCGACTGCCGTGGGACGGCGGCGATGCTCTGGCGTCGGAGGCGCGCCGGGCGGTGGAGGAGGACCTGCCGGAGGCCATCGGCTTCATCAGCGCGTCGACGACGAAGATGGACCGGCTGATCAACGCCATCCTCGCCCTGGCGCGCCAGGGTGGCCGGGCGATGAACCCGGAGCCCGTCTCGATGCAGTCCCTGCTGGAGAGCGTGGCCGCCAGCCTCCGCCATCAGGCCAGCGAACAGCACTGCACCATCGACATCGAGGGTCCCTTGCCGTTCCTGGTGGCGGATCGGCTCGCCCTGGAGCAGGTGTTCGGAAACCTGCTCGACAACGCGATCAAGTATCTCGATCCGGCGAGAACGGGCCGGATCGCCATTCGCGGACGGCTCGAGGAGGAGCGTCTGGTCTTTGACGTCGTGGACAACGGACGCGGAATCGCGCCGCAGGATCACGAACGGATCTTCGAGCTGTTTCGCCGTTCCGGCGTGCAGGACCGACCCGGAGAGGGAATCGGGCTGGCCTATGTCCGGACGCTGGTCCGGCGCCTGCAGGGCGAGGTCACCATCGAATCGGTTCCTGGACAGGGGAGCGTCTTTCGCATAAGCCTTCCCAAAGCTCTTGCCCTGTCTTCGGAGATGCCGGCTCATGGCGCATGACACTCAGTCGGTGCGCATCGTCATGATCGAGGACGACGAGGGGCATGCCCGGCTGATCGAAAAGAACATCCGGCGGACCGGCCTCACCAACGACATCGTTCCCTTCGCCGACGGCACAAGCGCGCTCGCCTACCTGTTCGGTCCGGACGGATCCGGGCGGGCAAGCATGGGGCGGGCTCTTCTCATCCTTCTGGATTTGAATCTTCCCGACATGACGGGGATCGACATCCTGGCCAGACTCAAGGCCAACCCCCACACGAGGCGCTTTCCCGTCGTCGTGCTGACGACCACCGACGACCGTCAGGACATCCGGCGCTGCTACGACATCGGTGCCAATGTCTACATCACCAAACCGGTGAATTACGACAGCTTCGCCGCCGCGATCCGGAAATTGGAGCTGCTTTTTTCCGTCATGCAGATCCCCGAGGCGGAGGCATGACCGATCCGACCGTCCGCATCCTCTACATCGACGACGACGTCGCCATGGCGCGGCTGGTGCAGCGGAAGCTCGAGCGGCGTGGCTACGCCGTGGAGTGCGCAAAGAACGGTCGGGAAGGGTTGGAGCGGTTGGAACGGGGCGGTATCACGGTGGTCGGCCTGGATCACGAGATGCCGGGGGCGACCGGGCTGGACATCCTGCCCGATCTGCTGTCGCGCGAGGATGCGCCGCCGGTCGTCTACGTCACGGGCGCCGGCGACACGCGGGTGGCCGTCGCGGCGCTGAAGGCCGGCGCGGACGATTACGTTCCCAAGGAGGCCGGGGAAGGATTCTTCGACCTGCTGGTGGCGGCCATCGAGCAGGCCCGTGAGAAGGCTCATCTGCGTCGGGAAAGGGAACGGGCGGAACGGGAAGTGCGCGCCGCGCGGGACCGTGCGGAGTTGCTGCTGCGGGAGGTCAATCACCGGGTTGCCAACAGCCTGGCTCTGGTGGGCGCCTTCATCCAGATGCAGAAATCCAACCTGTCCGACCCTGAGGCCCGCGCCGCGCTGGCAGAAACCCAGGCGCGCATCATCGCGATCGCCGGCATCCACCGAAGCCTCTACACCTCCGACGATGTGCGCTCCGTCCGGATCGACCTGTACCTGGAAACGCTTCTCGCCGGGATGCACACCGCGATGGCGTCCCGGCACCCGGACCGCTTCGTCGTTGCCGCCGACGCGGTGTCGGTGCCGACCGATCAGGCCGTATCCCTGGCGGTGATCGTGACCGAACTGGTCACGAACGCCTGCAAATACGCCTATCCGGACGGACGGACCGGCAGCATCCGCGTGCGGGCCAAGGCCGCCGACGGGACTCTCTCGGTCAGCGTGGAGGATGACGGTGTCGGTTTCTCCGATGACGATGCTCCGCGGGGAACCGGTCTTGGAAGCCGGATCGTCCAGGCAATGGCGACCAGCCTGGGAGCGCGGTTGACGTACGACCGCCGGCACGCCGGCACCTGGGTGACGCTGACGATGCCGCTGCAACCGCCGTGACGGCGCCCACCGAAGCCACTGCCTTGCGGACCGCCGACACGGTCGCCGGGGCCTCTCCGGCATTTTTTCTTGCGTTTATCCTTGTGCGGCTCCGATGCCGGTGAGGAGACGCCCGGCGAGGAAACGGTTGATGCCGCCGCCGTTCCGGTCTTTCACCAGCGGCAAGGGCTGGTCGGCGCCCTGACCCCCTGTCGAGCTCGCTGAGCCGGTTTGCCGAGGGACGCGTGGTGGTAACGGCGCCCCTGCCGTAGGCGGCCGGCCGGCGACTGTCGGAGACCCTGGGCGGGCAATATGCGAGCTGACATTTCGCCGTTTCGGTTTTGCTGGGGCGCGCGGACGGGGATCGGAGTTTGGACGCCGTTGGGTCCGGTCGTTCCGTCATGCGACTTGCCGGTGCCGCCGCCTTGCGGTAGAAAACACATCTGGTCGGCAGTTCACCAAGGCGTCGCCGCCCCGTCGAGGGGAGCTAAACCTGCCACGACACCCTCTCGACCGACACCTCATCGCGTGCCGCGTCGGAAGTCGGCGACCACCGGCATCCCTTCGCGGATTGGCGCGTTGTGAGGATGATTCCATGTCAAGGACACCGCTCCCCTACAGCGCGGGCGATATTTCCGCGCTTGCGCGCTCGTTGCGCGCGCAACTCGCCGGCCGGACCGATCCGCCCGGCCATGTCGAATGGCTCAACATGCTGGCCAAGGCGGTTGGATGCCGGAACTTCCAGCATTTCCGGGTCCAGACCCAGACCCAGGTCGAGACGACGGAAGGGGTGACGGCGCAGGACCCTCCCGGCGTGGTGGTGGACGCGCCGCCGCCGGTCGATCCGGTGCGGGTCCTGAAGGTGGCCCGCTGCTTCGACGCCGCCGGCGCCCTGCTGCGCTGGCCGCCGAAGCGGAGCGAGCGGGACCTGTGCCTGTGGGTCCTGTGGTCGCGGATCGACGCCGGCCGGGCGATGAGCGAGGGCGAGGTGAACGACGTTCTGCGCGGCGCCAACCGGTTCGGCGACCATGTCCTGCTGCGCCGGGAACTGTGCGACTTCGGTCTGCTCGACCGGACGCGCGACGGGCGTGTCTACCGGCGTGTCGAGCGCCGGCCGCCGCCGGAAGCGCTCGCCATGATCCGCCGCCTGAAGGCGGCGCCCGCCGCCGGACGGGCGCCGTCCTGAGGCGCCACGTGCCTGGAAGAGGCGGGCGGTGGCCTAGTCGCCCAGCGCGAAGGCCACCGCGGCGTCGGTGTGGAGCGCCGTCGTGTTGAACATCGGGACATCCGGCCGGTCGGCCTGATCGACCAGCAGGAAGATCTCCGTGCAGCCGAGGATCACCCCCTGCGCCCCGTCGGCGGCCATCCGGTCGATGATCTCCAGGTATTGGGCCTTGGACTCCGGGCGCAGGTCGCGCCGCACCAGCTCGTCGAAGATGATGCGGTCGACCGCCGCCTTGTCGGCGTCCGACGGCACCATGATCTCGACCCCGAAGCGCTCCTCGTAGCGGCGGCGCAGGTCCTCGGAGAGCATCGTCGCCATCGTGCCGAGCAGTGCGACCCGCGACAGGCCGGCGGCCCGCATCGCCGCACCGGTCGGGTCGGCGATGTGGATGAAGGGGGTGGTGCGCTCCGCCATGATCGGCTCGACCACGCGGTGCATGGTGTTCGACACGCACAGGATCACGTCGGCCCCGGCGCGCTCCAGCGCGTCGACCTTGCCGGACAGATAGCGCTGCGCGGCGTCCCATTCGTTCCGGCGGACGAAATGCTCGATGTTGCCGAAATTGACGCTGACGATGACGATCTCGCCGTTGTCCCAGCCGCCGAAGCGGGCGTTCAGCCCCTCGTTCAGCAGGCGGTAATATTCGGCGGTGGCCTGGTTGCTCATGCCGCCGAGGACGCCGATGGTCTTCTGGGGCAGGGGCCGGGCGGTGGGCGTCGTCATGTCGTGATCCTATCGGTTGGGCCGCGGATGATAGAGTGGCGGTAACGGAATCGCCAACCGTTCAGGCCTTCTCCACGGTCCGCCCTTCCTGGGTGAACAGGTAGGGGACGAAGCTGCGGTGGTGCTCGTCCACCGAGAGCTGGCTGCCGATGGGCGGGAAGGCGCGCTGCTGGCAGTCGGTGCGCTCGCAGATTCGGCAGTTCACGCCGATCGGCACCGCGGCGGCCTCGTTGGAGGTGTCGATGCCGGCGGCGTAGACGATCTCGTTGGCGTGGGTCGCCTCGCAGCCGAGCCCGACGGCGAACTGGCGCGACGGCTTCAGATAGGCGCCGCCGCGCTTGGTCACGGTGCGGGCGATGCCGATGTAGGTGGTGCGGTCGGGCATGGTGGCGAACTGCACCAGGATCTTGCCGGGCTGGGCGAAGGCCTCGTGCACGTTCCACAGAGGGCAGGCGCCACCGAAGCGCGCGAAGTGGAAGCGCGTGGCCGAATGGCGTTTGGTGATGTTGCCGGCCATGTCCACCCGCACGAAGTAGAAGGGCAACCCCCGCGCGCCCGGCCGCTGCAGGGTGGACAGACGGTGGCAGACCTGCTCGAAGCTGGCGCCGAAGCGGCTCTGCAACTGCTCCACGTCGTGGCGCAGCGCGCGGGCCTGGGCGGCGAAGGCGCGATAGGGCAGGACCAAGGCGCCCGCGAAATAGTTGGCGAGCCCGACGCGGCAGATCGACCGCGCGTCCTCGCTGGAGAATTTCGCCTGGACGACGAGATCCTCGATCACGTCGCCGAAGCCGAGCAGGGCGATCTGGTGGGCCATGTGGAAGGCGCGGCTGGGGCCGTTCAGCAGGGCCGACAGGCGCAGCGTGCCGGTGCTGCCGTCGTAGCTGCGCATGGCCGTCTCGCCATCGTCGGCGACGATCTTGACCCGCACGTCGTGACGCCGTTTCAGATAGGCGGCCAACTCGTTCAGCAGGGCGCCGGAGTGGATCTTCTCCGTGTCCCACAGCGTTTCCGCCGCCTCGTCCAGCGGGCCAATGTAGTTGTTGCAGTAGTGGAAGTAGTCGCGGACCTCCTCGTAGGGGAACTGCGGCCCGGCGAAGGCGTCGCTCGGTTCCTGGTTGGACAGGCTGTCGGCCAGCGACTGCACCCGCTCGTGAAGCTTCTGATAGGCCTGATGCAGGCTCAGTACGCGGCGGGCCAACTCCGGGCTGGAGCCGACGGCGCTGCGCAGCTCGGCGTTGGTCAGCGGCGCCCCGGCGAACAGCGGGTCGGCCAGGGCCTCGCGCAGGTCGGCGACCAGACGGCTGTCCTCGTCCTCGACGAAGTTGGACAGGTCCACCTCGAACACGGCGGAGATCTTCAGCAGCACCGGCAGGGTCAGCGGACGCTGGTTGTTTTCGATCTGGTTCAGGTAGCTTGGCGACAGGTCCAGCGTCTTGGCCAGCGCCGCCTGGGTCAGCCCGCGCTGCTCGCGCAGGCGGCGGAGCTTGTAGCCGAGGAAGAGCTTCTGCATGGACCCGCCTATCACCCGAAGATTATGCCGAAGTGCATATTCGCAATCTTGGCAAACCGCGCGCTGCGTTTGCAAAGATATTCGCAACTTCGCACATTTTTCCCGCCCGGCCAATTGCCCTGTTGCAAATCTTGTGAATAATCCAGGCGTTCCGGTGAGGGGACCGCTGCCACAAGGTTCGCAAGGTCCTCCGCCGCTTGCCAAAGTGGGAAACGCCTGATGCAAGAAATTCTGGCCAAGTTGGACGCCATGCGCTCCGGTGCGCGGCTGGGCGGCGGCGAAAAGCGCGTCGCCTCGCAGCACGCCAAGGGCAAGCTGACCGCGCGGGAGCGCATCGAACTTTTCCTCGACGAAGGCTCGTTCGAGGAGTTCGACATGTTCGTGCAGCACCGCTGCAACGACTTCGGCATGGAAGGCCAGAAGGTTCCCGGCGACGGCGTGGTCACCGGTCACGGCACGGTGAACGGGCGTCTCGTCTTCGTCTTCAGCCAGGACTTCACCGTCTTCGGCGGCTCGCTGTCGGAAGCCCACGCCGAGAAGATCTGCAAGATCATGGATCAGGCGATGAAGGTCGGCGCGCCGGTCATCGGCCTGAACGATTCCGGCGGCGCCCGCATCCAGGAGGGCGTGGCCTCGCTCGGCGGCTACGCCGAGGTGTTCCAGCGCAACGTCAACGCCTCGGGCGTCATCCCGCAGATATCCCTGATCATGGGGCCGTGCGCCGGCGGTGCGGTGTACTCGCCGGCCATGACCGACTTCATCTTCATGGTGAAGGACAGCTCCTACATGTTCGTGACCGGCCCGGACGTGGTGAAGACGGTCACCCATGAGGTGGTGACGGCGGAGGAGCTAGGCGGGGCGATCACCCATTCCAGCAAGTCCGGCGTCGCCGACATGGCCTTCGAGAACGACGTCGAGGCGTTGCTCCAGCTCCGCCGCTTCATCGACTTCCTGCCGGCCTCCAACCGCGAGAAGGCGCCGGAGCGCCCGACCGCCGACCCGATCGACCGCGACGACCTGTCGCTCGACACGCTGGTGCCGGAGAACCCGAACAAGCCCTACGACATGAAGGAGCTGATCCTCAAGACGGTCGACGAGGGCGACTTCTTCGAGCTTCAGCCGGACTATGCCAAGAACATCATCATCGGCTTCGGCCGCATGAACGGCAGCACGGTCGGCATCGTCGCCAACCAGCCGATGGTTCTGGCCGGCTGCCTGGACATCGACAGCTCCAAGAAGGCCGCGCGCTTCGTGCGCTTCTGCGACGCCTTCGAGATTCCGATCCTGACCCTGGTGGACGTCCCCGGCTTCATGCCGGGCACCTCGCAGGAGTACGGCGGTATCATCAAGCACGGCGCCAAGCTGCTGTTCGCCTACGCCGAGGCCACCGTGCCGAAGATCACCGTCATCACGCGCAAGGCCTACGGCGGCGCCTATGACGTGATGGCGTCCAAGCACCTGCGCGGCGACATCAACTACGCCTGGCCGTCGGCGGAGATCGCGGTGATGGGGCCGAAGGGTGCCGTGGAGATCATCTTCCGCGGCGACATCGGCGACACCGCCAAGATCGAGGCGCGCACCGAGGAGTACCGGCAGAAGTTCGCCAACCCGTTCGTGGCGGCGTCGCGCGGCTACATCGACGACGTCATCATGCCGCACGGCACCCGCCGGCGCGTCATCAAGGCGCTGTCCATGCTGAAGAACAAGCAGCTCCAGAACCCCTGGCGCAAGCACGACAACATCCCGCTCTGAAGGCGCGCCGCCCCATGACGACCCTGTTCTCAAAGATCCTGATCGCGAACCGCGGCGAGATCGCCTGCCGCGTCATCCGCACGGCGCGCCGCCTGGGCATCAAGACGGTCGCCGTCTATTCGGACGCCGACAAGAACGCCCTGCACGTCGAGATGGCCGATGAGGCCGTCCACATCGGCGCCGCCCCCTCGGCGCAGAGCTACCTGCTGATCGACCGCATCGTCGACGCCTGCAAGAAGACCGGCGCCCAGGCCGTCCATCCCGGCTACGGCTTCCTCTCGGAGAAGCGCGAGTTCCAGGAGGCGCTGGCCGCGGCCGGGATCGCCTTCATCGGCCCGGACGCCCACGCCATCCAGGCCATGGGCGACAAGATCGAGTCCAAGAAGCTGGCCAAAGCCGCGGGCGTCAGCACGGTGCCCGGCTATCTGGGCGTCATCGCCGACGACAGCGAGGCGGTGACCATCGCCCGCGACATCGGCTACCCGGTGATGATCAAGGCGTCGGCCGGCGGCGGCGGCAAGGGCATGCGCGTGGCCTGGAACGACGAGGAGGCCCGCGAAGGCTTCCGCTCGGCCCAGAACGAGGCGCGCTCCTCCTTCGCCGACGACCGCGTGTTCGTCGAGAAGTACATCCAGCAGCCGCGCCACATCGAGATTCAGGTGCTGGCGGACGGGCAGGGCACGGCCTTGTATCTGGGCGAGCGCGAATGCTCGATCCAGCGCCGCCACCAGAAGGTCATCGAAGAGGCGCCGTCGCCCTTCCTCGACGCCGCCACCCGCAAGGCGATGGGCGAGCAGGCCGTGGCGCTGGCCCGCGCCGTGGACTACAAGTCCGCCGGCACGGTGGAGTTCATCGTCGATGCCGAGCGCAACTTCTACTTCCTGGAGATGAACACCCGCCTCCAGGTGGAGCATCCGGTCACCGAACTGGTCACCGGCCTCGACCTCGTCGAGCTGATGATCCGCGTCGCTGCGGGCGAGAAGCTGACGCTTCGCCAGGAAGACATCCACCTGCACGGCTGGGCCATCGAGTCCCGCGTCTACGCCGAGGACCCCTTCCGCAACTTCCTGCCCTCCACCGGCCGGCTGACCCACTACCGTCCGCCGTCGGAGGACCCGCATGTCCGCGTCGACACCGGCGTCTACGAGGGCGGCGAGATCTCCATGTACTACGACCCCATGATCGCCAAGCTGTGCAGCTGGGGGTCGACGCGCGACGCCGCCATCGCCCGCATGCGCGAGGCGCTGGACCAGTATTACATCCGCGGCGTCAGCCACAACATCCCGTTCCTCGCCTCGCTGATGGCCAACCAGCGCTTCGTCGAAGGCCGGCTGACCACCAATTTCATCGCCGAGGAATACCCGAACGGCTTCCACGCCTCCGACCTGCCGCCGGAGGAGCCGGCGATCCTGATCGCCGTCGCCGCGGTGATCCACCGCTGCCTGAACGACCGCGACATCCAGATCAGCGGCAAGATGCCGGGCAACAAGGTCCACGTGCGCGACGACTGGGTCGTCGTGATGGACGGCACGCAGCACCCGGTCCATGTCCACCCGACGGACGGCAGCCCGCAGCGCATCGGCTACACCGTCGATTTCGAGGGCAGGCACCATGTGGTGTGGAGCGACTGGACGCTCGGCCAGCCGCTGTTCCGCGGCACGGTGAACGGCGCGCATGTCTGCGTTCAGGTGGACCGCGTCGGCGTCGGCTACCGCCTGTCCCATTCCGGCAGCCAGGCGCTGGTCAAGGTGCTGACGCCCAACGCGGCGCGGCTCGACGCGCTGATGCCGGTGAAGGCGCCGCCGGACATGTCGAAGTTCCTGCTGTCGCCGATGCCCGGCCTGCTCGTCTCGGTCGCCGTGACCGAGGGGCAGGAGGTCAAGGCCGGCGAGGTGCTGGCCGTGGTCGAGGCGATGAAGATGGAAAACATCCTGCGCGCGGCGCAGGATGGCACGGTGTCCAAGGTGCACGCGACGCCCGGCTCCAGCCTGGCGGTCGATCAGAAGATCCTGGAGTTCGCGTGAGCCAAGCGGGCTCCGACATATAGGGAAAGGTAAGGACGATGGCTTTCGCAAACACGCTTTTGCAGCGTGCCGCTTCGCTTCTCGAGACGGTCGCCCCGCGGGGCGGCCTGCTCACCGCCGCCACCGCGGCGGTTCTGGGCAGCCTGCTCCTGGCCGCCTCGGCCAAGGTGCAGGTGCCCTTCTGGCCGGTTCCGATGACGATGCAGAGCATGGTCGTCATCCTGCTCGGTATGGCCTACGGCAGCCGCCTCGCCACGGCGACGGTCCTGCTGTACCTGCTGGAAGGCCTCGCCGGTCTGCCGGTCTTCGCCGGTCCGGGCGCCGGCCCGGCCTACATGGCCGGCCCGACCGCCGGCTACCTGCTGGGCTTCGTCCTGGCCGCCGGCGTCACCGGCTGGCTGGCTGAGCGCGGCTGGGACCGCAGCCCGCTCAAGGCCGTCGGCGCCCTGGCGATCGGCCATGCCCTGCTGTTCGTCCCGGGCGTCGCCTGGATGGCCGTCCTGTTCGGCGGCGAGAAGGCCATCGCGCTGGGCCTGACGCCGTTCCTGGCCGCCACGGTCCTGAAGACCGCGCTGGGTGCCGCGATCATGCAGGCCGCCTGGAAGGTCGTCGCCCGCCGGTCGCAGGTGTAATCGGGCTTTGCCCCCTCCCTTAACCCTCCCCCGCTTCGCAGGGGAGGGGAATGGTCTCCCTCCCCTGCGAAGCGGGGGAGGGCCGGGGTGGGGGCAAGCGCCCCAACCATGCCATTGATCGTTTCAAATCATTCGAACCAAGAAGCCGTGTCGAGGAGACGTCCCATGAGCGAGTTCCCGAAGAAGACCCAGGCCGACTGGCAGACCCTGGCCACCAAGGACCTGGGCGCCAACGGGACGCTCGAAGACCTCGTCTGGAAGACGCCGGAAGGGCTGGACGTCAAGGCCCTCTACACCGCCGACGATCTGGAAGGGCTGGAGCTGGACAGCCTGCCCGGCTTCCCGCCCTTCACCCGCGGCCCGCGCGCCACGATGTACGCGGTGAAGCCCTGGACGATCCGCCAGTACGCCGGCTTCTCGACCGCCGAGGAGTCCAACGCCTTCTACAAGGCGAACCTGAAGGCCGGGCAGATGGGCCTGTCGGTCGCCTTCGACCTCGCCACCCACCGCGGCTATGACAGCGACCACCCGCGCGTGGTCGGCGACGTGGGCAAGGCCGGCGTCGCCATCGACAGCGTGGAGGACATGAAGATCCTCTTCGACGGCATCCCGCTCGACAAGATGTCGGTGTCGATGACCATGAACGGCGCGGTGCTGCCGATCCTCGCCGGCTACATCGTCGCGGCGGAGGAGCAGGGCGTCAGCCAGGACAAGCTGAGCGGGACCATCCAGAACGACATCCTCAAGGAGTTCATGGTCCGCAACACCTACATCTACCCACCTGAACCCTCGATGCGGATCATCGCGGACATCATCGAGTACACGGCGCTGAACATGCCGAAGTTCAACTCGATCTCGATTTCCGGCTACCACATGCAGGAGGCCGGGGCGACCGCGGTTCAGGAGCTGGCCTTCACCATCGCCGACGGTCTCGAATACGTCCGCGCCGCCATGTCCAAGGGGCTGCCGGTCGACAAGTTCGCACCGCGCCTGTCCTTCTTCTTCTCCATCGGCATGAACTTCTTCATGGAGATCGCCAAGCTGCGCGCCGCGCGCCTGCTGTGGTCGACCCTGATGAAGCAGAAGTTCGATCCGAAGGACGCCCGCTCGCTGGCCCTGCGCACCCATTGCCAGACCTCCGGCGTCAGCCTGACCGAGCAGGACCCCTACAACAACGTCATCCGCACCACCATCGAGGCGATGGCCGCGGTGCTGGGCGGCACCCAGTCGCTGCACACCAACGCCTTCGACGAGGCGCTGGGCCTGCCGACCAAATTCTCCGCCCGCATCGCCCGCAACACCCAGCTCATCATCGCCGAGGAGTCGGGTGTCACCAACGTGGTCGATCCGCTGGGCGGCTCCTACTACATCGAGAACCTGACCCACAGCCTCGCCAACGCCGCACTCGACCTCATCAACAAGGTCGAGGATCTGGGCGGCATGACCAAGGCGGTGGACAGCGGCATGCCCAAGCTGCTGATCGAGGAGGCCGCCGCCCGCCGGCAGGCCCGCGTCGACCGCGCCGAGGAGGTGATCGTCGGCGTCAACAAGTACCGTCCGGAGAACCCCGAGATGGTCGACGTGCTCGACATCGACAACACGGCGGTCCGCGAATCCCAGATCGCCCGCCTCAATCAGGTCCGCGCCAACCGCGACGACGCCAAGTGCCGCGCCGCCCTGGAGGCGCTAACCAAGGCCGCCACGGAGAAGTCCGGCAACCTGCTGGCCCTGGCGGTCGAGGCCACCCGCGCCCGCGCCACGGTCGGCGAAATCTCCGACGCGCTGGAGAAGGCCTTCACCCGCCATGTGGCGGTCATCCGCTCGGTTTCCGGCGTCTACGGCGCCGCGTACGAGGGCGACGAGGGCTTCAAGAGGATTCAGGAGGAGGTGTCCGCCTTCGCCGCCGAGGAGGGCCGCCGCCCGCGCATCCTTGTCGTGAAGATGGGCCAGGACGGCCACGACCGCGGCGCCAAGGTGATCGCCACCAGCTTCGCCGACATCGGCTTTGACGTGGACATCGGGCCGCTGTTCCAGACCCCGGAGGAGGCCGCCCGTCAGGCGGTGGAGAACGACGTGCACGTCATCGGCGTGTCGTCCCAGGCCGCCGGCCACAAGACGCTCGTCCCGCAACTGGTCGAGGAACTGCGCCGCCAAGGCGCCGGGGACATCCTGGTCGTCTGCGGCGGCGTGATCCCGCCCCAGGACTACGACTACCTCTACAAGGCTGGCGCCGCCGCCATCTATGGACCAGGCACCAACATCCCGAAGGCCGCCTCGGACATCCTGGCCATCCTGCGCAAGCAGAAGGCCGCGGCGTAACCGGAGGAGGAAAGCGGGCCTCGCTCTCACCCAGCGGAGGCTGGACACCCTGAGGAAACATGCGCATAGTGTTTGCGCATGTTTTTTCGTTGGAGGGTGTTCATGGCGCGCGGATCGGTCCAGAGGAAGCCCACCAACGTCTCGGCCCGGCCCGACCTGATCGCCGAGGCAAAGAGCTTGGGTATCAATCTGTCACAAGTCTTCGAATCCGCCGTCGAGCAATCCGTGAAGGATGCGAAGCGGGAGCGGTGGGTTGAAGAAAACCGCCCGGCCTTCGATTCCTACGATTCCTATGTGGAAAGGCACGGTGTGTTCAGCACTGGGAAGCGGATGTTCTGATGCGTTTCCTGGATGTCTGCCGGAATCCGAATGCGGAAGGCCGACCGAACCACCCGGTTCCGTTTCTTCTCGTCGTCCAGGGGAATCACGTGGCGGTGCGTTCCACGCGCGTCGTCATCCCTCTCGTCCGAGCGTCGGAAACGGGGACGCCCATCCGTGATGTGATGCCGGTGTTCGACATTCAGGGCGAACGACTGGTTGCCATGACGTCGCAAATCGCTGGTATTCCAGTCACTGATATTGGCGATGTGGTGATGAACATGTCCAGTCGGCATCACGATGTCCGGCGAGCCATTGACGTGCTGACCGGCGATTTGTAAGCGATTTGTAGGCGGTTGAACGTTACACCCCATGTCCATCACCGCCGAAACCGACCTCTACGCCCCCGTCAAGGCCTTCCTCGAAGCCCAAGGCTATGACGTGAAGGCCGAGATTCACGGCTGCGACCTCGTCGCGGTGCGCGGGGCCGAGCCGCCGCTGATCGTCGAGCTGAAGAAGCGCTTCACCCTGGACCTGCTGCTTCAGGGAGTGGACCGGCTCGCTTTGACCGACACCGTCTACCTCGCCGTGCCGCAGCCGGGGCGCAAGGCCAGCGGCGCGTCGCCCCACGACAGCGGGGTGCGCAAGCTGTGCCGGCGGCTGGGCGTCGGCTTGCTGATCGTCGACATCGGCCGGGCCGCGGGGCATGAGGTGGAGGTTCTGCTCGATCCCGTTCCCTACAGCCCGCGCAAGGACAAAACGCGCGCCGCCCGCCTGCTGGGCGAGCACGCGCGGCGCCGCGGCGATCCCAACCGCGGCGGCTCCACCCGCGTGCCCATCGTCACCGCCTACCGCCAGGACGCGCTGCGCTGCGCCCGGCTGCTGGCCGCCGGGCCGCTGTCCCTGAAGGCGTTGCGCGCCGCCGGGGCGCCGAAGGACGCCGCGGCCATCCTCCAGCGCAACGTCTACGGCTGGTTCGAGCGGATCGCCAAGGGCACCTACGGGCTGAGTGACGCCGGCGTCCAGGGGGTGGAAACCTTCGCCCACGCGCTGGCCGCGGAATGACGGCCCCTCACTCCACGAAATCCTCGCGGCTGAGGCCGTAGCGCTTCAGCTTGTCGTAGAAGGTCTTGCGGGGGATGTTCAGGGCCTCGATGGCGGCCTTCACGCTGCCCTTGCAACGGGCCAGCTCGCTTTCGATCAGGCTCTTCTCGAACAGGTCGACCTGCTCGGCCAGCGACAGGCTGCTGCGGCCCGCCGCCATCGCCGGAGCGGTGCCGCCCACCGCGGACAGCGCGTCGTCCAGCCCCAGCACGAAGCGGTCGGCGGCGTTGCGCAGCTCGCGGACGTTGCCGGGCCAGTCGTGGGCTGCCAGCCGCTGCACCTGCGCCGGGCTGGGCGCGCGGGGCTCGCGGTTGTAGCGGGCGGCGGCCTGGACGACGAAATGCTGGAACAGCAGGGGGATATCGTCGCGGCGGTCGCGCAGCGGCGGGATGGTCACCACGACGACGTTGAGCCGGTAATAGAGGTCCTCGCGGAACTTGCCCTCGCTGGCCGCCTTGCGCAGGTCCACCTTGGTCGCGGCGACGACGCGCAGGTCCACGGGGATCAGCTCGTTCGAGCCCAGCGGCTCCACCACCCGCTCCTGGATCACGCGCAGCAGCTTGACCTGGAGCGACAGCGGCATGCTCTCGATCTCGTCGAGGAAGAGGGTGCCGCCGCTGGCGTGCTCGATGCGCCCGACGCGGCGCTTGCCGGCCCCGGTGAAGGCTCCAGCCTCGTGCCCGAACAGCTCGCTCTCGAAGATCGCCTCGGGCATGGCGCCGCAGTTCAGGGCGACGAAGGGGTGCTTGCGCCGGCCGCTGCCGGCGTGGAGGGCGCGGGCGACCATCTCCTTGCCGGTGCCGGTCTCGCCCAGCACCAGCACGTCGGCGTCGGTGTCGGCCACCGCTGCAATGGCGCTGCGCAGCCGCTCGATCCCCGGCGTCCGCCCGACGATGGGCGATGCCTCCCCGGTGGGCAGCCCGGCCAGCTGGTCGCGCAGGCGTCGGTTCTCCAGCACCAGCCGGCGCTTCTCCACCGCGCGCCGCGTCACTTCGACCAGCCGGTCGGAAGGGAAGGGCTTTTCCAGGAAATCGTAGGCGCCGCGTCGCATCGCCTCCACCGCCATCGGCACGTCGCCGTGGCCGGTGATCAGGATGACCGGCAGTTCGGGGTCCAGCGCCAGGGCGCGCTCCATCAGCTCCAGCCCGTCGATCTGCGGCATGCGCACGTCGGTGACCAGGGCGCCCGGCCAGTCGCGCCCGAGATGGCGCAACGCGCGCTCCGCCCCGTCGCAGGCGGTGACGTCGAAGCCGGCCAGTTCCAGCGCCTGCTGCCCGGCGAGGCGGACGGACCGCTCGTCGTCCACGAAGAGGACGGAGCCGCCCGGGGCGATGCTGCCGGTCGTCATGTCTGGATATCCCTGCGCTTGAGGCGGATGGTGAAGAGGGCGCCGCCCTCCGGGTGGTTGGCGGCGGTCAGGCTGCCGCCGAAATCCTCGACGATGCCGTGGCTGATCGACAGGCCGAGCCCGAGCCCGTCGCCCGCCTCCTTGGTCGTGAAGAAGGGCACGAAGATGCGCGGCAGGTCGGCCTCCGCGATGCCGGGGCCGCTGTCGCGGACGGTCAGCACCGCCTCCTCCCCCTCCGCGGCCAGGGTGATGCGGACATGGCGGCGGGGCGAGGCGCGCATGGCGTCGGCGGCGTTGCCGATCAGGTTGACCAGCACCTGCTGCAACCGCACGTCCTCGCCGGCGACCAGCAGGGGGCCGGGCGGCAGATCGGTGTCCACCGTCACGGACTCGCGGCGCAGCCGGGCCTCCAGCAGGGCCAGGGCCTGACCGACGGCGGCGGCGGCGGACACCGCGCCCAGCGTGCCCGAGGCGCGCCGGGCGAAGCCCTTCAGGCTGCGGGTGATGGCGGCCATGCGGTCGGTCAGGTCGGCGATCTCCGCCAGATTGTCGCGCACCGCGTCCGGCCGTCCGCGCTCCAGCAGCACCACCGCGTTGTCGGCGAAGCTGCGGATGGCGGCGAGCGGCTGGTTGATCTCGTGGGCCATGGCCGCCGACATCTGGCCGAGCGCCGCCAGCTTCGCCGCCTGGGTCAGCTCGTTCTCGGTGGCGCGCAGCTCCGCCGTGGCGGCGGCGACGCGGCGCTCCAGCTCGGCCCGCGCCTCCTCCTGGAGGGCCAGCCGCTCCACGAGGTTCAGGCGGCGTTGGGCCAGCGCGTGGCCGGTCAGGGCGGCCAGCGCCACCACCGCGGCGGCGAGCAGCCCGGCCTGCTGGGCGCGGGTGGCGACCGGGGCGAGGCTGGTCAAGGCGTGGATGGTCCAATCGCCGCCGGGCACCGCGGCGGATTGCAGGAGGTAGCGCCGCTCCGCATTGCCTTCCCGCAGCGTGATGCGGTCGGAGGCCCCGCCGAAGGCCCAGGGCAGGGTGGGGATCTCCTCGGTCGGGGGCGATGCCGACGCGGGCAGCGTGACCGGCAGACGGCGGGGCAGGGCGTTGTAGCGCCAGCCTTCCACGTTGGTGATGAAGACGATGCCGTCGCGGTCGGAGACCAGAACCTTCTCCTGGCCGTGCGACCAGGCGCGTTCCAGCTCCTGGAAGCCGACCTTCAGGACCACGACGCCGGCCGGCCGCCCATCTGTGCGGTTTTCCGCCACCACCCGCTGCGCCGTGTAGTAGCCGGGGACGAGCGAGGTGGTGCCGAGCGCGAAATGATGTCCCTCCCCCCGCTCCATGGCCGACTGGAAATAGGGGCGGTAGCTGAAATTCTGCCCGACGAAGCTGGGCGCGGCGTTCCAGTTGCTGGCCGCGATGGTGGTTCCCGTCCCGTTCATCACATAGAGGGCGGACGCCTTCAGCGTCGCTGCTATGGCCTCCAGCTTGCGGTTCAGGCGGTCCACCCGCTCCGGGCTGGGGTCGCGCAGCAGGTCGGCGACCTCCTGGTCGCGGGCGAGCACCATCGGCACGGCGGCGTGGCGCTCCAGCTCCGTGCGCAGGTTGGATTCGTAGAGCGAGAGCTGCGCCGACCCCTGTTCGCGCAGGGACTCGCCGGCGTTGTCCGCCGCCAGGCCCGCAGCCACCGCCGCGGCCAGCGGCATGCCGACGACCAGCACGGCCAGCATCACCCGCCGCGGACGGGCGAACAGGACGGGCATCCGCCGGGCGACCCAGTCGCGGCTTTGCGAAAATGTCCAGCGGGTGGGGGCGATCCTAACCAACGGTCCTCAATCCATGCTGCGCCGCAACAAGAGGTCTTGATGTGCGGATTTTCGCACATGGATTCCGCCCCTGTCGTGCGGATTCTGACCCACGCGCTCCGTCAGAGCGCTGCGATTCCTCACTTTTAATTTTGGCACACCGCTTGCTTTGAGAAGGGCATGACGGGCAGGCCGCCGACCGCGAGACAAGAGCGGCAGCCCATTTCAGGAACGCCACGAGGAGACGATCATGCACGCCCAAGGGCAGCCCCAGAAAAAGCCATTCTACACGAACCTGACCGTCCAGGTTCTGACCGCGATCACCATCGGCATTCTGCTCGGCCATTTCTATCCGGCTCTTGCGGTGCAGATGAAGCCCCTGGGCGACGTCTTCATCAAGATGATCAAGATGGTCATCGGCCCGATCGTCTTCCTGACCGTGGTCACCGGCATCTCCTCGATCGGCGACATGAAGAAGGTCGGCAAGGTCGGCGGCAAGGCGATCCTGTACTTCGAGATCGTCACCACCTTCGCCCTGGGGCTCGGCCTGCTGGTCGTCAACCTCGTGAAGCCGGGCTCGGGGATGAACATCCAGGCCGGTTCGCTGAAGGCCGACGCCGTCGCCAAATACGCGACCGAGGCGCAGAACCACACCACCATCGACTTCCTGGTCAACATCGTCCCGGACAACGTCGTCGGCGCCTTCGTCAAGGGCGACATGCTGCAGATCCTGTTCTTCGCGGTGATCTTCGGCGTCGCGCTGTCCGCCATGGGCCAGAAGGGCAAGGTCGTCGAGGACCTGTTCGAGAAGGTGTCGCACGCCCTGTTCGGCGTGATCGGCATCCTGATGCGCGTCGCCCCGCTGGGCGCCTTCGGCGCGATGTCCTTCACCATCGGCAAGTACGGCGTGTCGTCGCTGACCTCGCTCGGCCAGCTCATGGCGGCGGTCTACATCACGATGGCGCTGTTCGTCTTCGTCGTGCTGGGCAGCATCGCCCGCCTGTACAACTTCAGCCTCCTGACCTTCCTGCGCTACATCAAGGACGAGCTGCTGATCGTGCTCGGCACCTCCTCGTCGGAGTCCGTGCTGCCGCGCATGATGGAGAAGATGCAGAAGTTCGGCTGCTCCAAGCACGTCGTCGGCCTCGTCATCCCCACCGGCTACTCGTTCAACCTCGACGGCACCTCAATCTACCTGTCGATGGCCGCGATCTTCATCGCCCAGGCCTTCAACATCGACCTGACGATCTGGCAGCAGCTCACCATCCTCGGCCTGCTGATGCTGACCTCGAAGGGTGCGGCGGCGGTCACCGGCGGCGGCTTCGTGACGCTGGCGGCCACGCTCTCGGCCACCGGCCACCTGCCGATCGAAGGTCTGGCGCTGCTGCTGGGTGTGGACCGCTTCATGTCGGAAGCCCGCGCCATCACCAACCTGATCGGCAACGGCGTCGCCACCATCGTGGTTGCCAAGATGGAAGGCGAGTTCGACGAGAGCAAGGCGGTCGCCGAATACCAGGAGCACTTCAAGGAGCCGGCCCTGGCCCGCATCTGACGCGGGTCCGGCCTCCGGTCCGGCCCCCGTTCCAGGGGGTGAAAAGGAAGGGGCGGTCCGCCGCGGGCTGCCCCTTTCCCATTCCGGTGCCCGGACAATTCGGGTATAAGCCGGAGGGGAAACAGTTCGTCGTTCGGCAAATTAACTGAAATCAAGTTAAAAGGGGAGAGGACGTATGTCCGGCGACTTCGACGCGATGGCGCTTGAGTACCACCGGAATCCGAAGCCCGGTAAGTTGGCGATCGTCGCCACCAAGCCCATGGCGAACCAGCGCGACCTCGCGCTGGCCTACTCGCCGGGCGTGGCCGCGGCGTCCAGCGCCATCGCCGCCGACCCGGCCCAGGCCGCGGAGCTGACGGCCCGCGCCAACCTCGTCGCGGTCATCACCAACGGCACGGCGGTGCTGGGCCTGGGCGACATCGGTCCGATGGCCGCCAAGCCCGTTATGGAGGGCAAGGCCGTCCTCTTCAAGAAGTTCGCCGGCATCGACTGCTTCGACCTGGAGCTGAACGAGAAGGACGTCGACGGTCTGGTCGACACCATCGTCCGCCTGGAGCCGACCTTCGGCGCCATCAACCTGGAAGACATCGCCGCCCCCGCCTGCTTCGAGGTGGAGCGCCGCTGCCGCGAGCGGATGAAGATCCCGGTCTTCCACGACGACCAGCACGGCACCGCCATCGTGGTGGGTGCGGCCGTCCTCAACGGGCTGAAGCTGGTCGGCAAGGACATCTCCACCGTCAAGGTCGTCTCCACCGGCGGCGGCGCCGCGGGCATCGCCTGCCTGGACCTGATGCTCAGCCTGGGCGTCAAGCGCGAGAACGTCTGGCTGGTCGATCGCGTCGGCGTGGTCCACAAGGGCCGCAACGAGGAGATGAACCCCTACAAGGACGCCTACGCGCAGGACACCGACGCCCGTGTGCTGAACGACGTCATCGACGGGGCGGACATCTTCCTCGGCCTGTCGGGCGCCAAGGTGCTGAAGCCGGAGATGCTGGCCCGCATGGCCGACAAGCCGCTGGTGCTGGCCCTGGCCAACCCGGAGCCGGAGATCATGCCGGACCTCGCCCGGCAGGCCCGTCCCGACGCCATCATCGCCACCGGCCGCTCGGACTTCCCCAACCAGGTCAACAACGTCCTCTGCTTCCCCTTCATCTTCCGCGGCGCGCTCGACGTCGGCGCGACGACGGTGAACGAGGAGATGAAGATCGCCGCCACCCATGCCATGGCCAGCCTCGCCCAGGCCGAGCCGTCGGACGTGGTGGCCGCCGCCTATGTCGGCGAGAACCTGCGCTTCGGCCCGGACTACATCCTGCCCAAGCCCTTCGACCCGCGTCTGGTGATCGAGGTGTCCTCGGCGGTCGCCAAGGCTGCCATGGAGTCGGGCGTGGCGACGCGGCCGATCGTCGATTTCCGCGCCTATCGCGACAGCCTCGGCCAGTATGTCTTCCGCTCCGGCCTCGTCATGAAGCCGGTCATCACCAAGGCGAAGGCGGCGCCCAAGCGCATCGTCTACGCCGAGGGCGAGGAGCCGCGCGTCCTGCGCTGCGCCCAGGTGGTGGTGGACGACGGCATCGCCCATCCGGTCCTGCTCGGCCGCGCCGACGTGATCGAGCGGACGATCGCCGACATGGGCCTGCGCATCCGCATCGGCAAGGACGTGGAGGTGATCGAGGCCGCCCGTGATCTGCGCTGCCACAACTACGCCGAGGTCTACCGGCAGCTCATGGGCCGCCGCGGCGTGTCGCCGGCCAACGCGCTGAATGTCGTGCGCACCCAGCCGAGCGTGTTCGGCGCGCTGATGGTCCGCCGGGGCGAGGCCGACGGCATGGTCTGCGGCACCTCGGGCCGCTACGGCGACCACTTCAACCACGTCATGGACGTGATCGGCCTGCGCAAGGGCGTGAAGGTGGCCGGCGCGATGAACGGGCTGATCTCGCAGAAGGGCACGCACTTCATCTGCGACACCTACGTCAACCCCGACCCGACCGCCGAGCAGGTGGCCGAGATCGCCCGGCTGGCGGCGGAGGAGGTGAAGCGCTTCGGCATCGAGCCGAAGGTGGCGCTGCTCTCCCACTCCAACTTCGGCAGCGCGGACACCCCGTCCGCCCGCAAGATGCGGCTGGCCTACCAACTCATCGCCGAGGAGATGCCCGATCTGGAGGTGGACGGCGAGATGCACGCCGACGCCGCCCTGTCGGAGGTGCTGCGCAAGGGCGTGCTGCCCGACAGCCGCCTGAAGGGCGAGGCGAACCTGCTGGTCATGCCGACCCTGGACGCCGCCAACATCGCCTTCAACATGCTGAAGATCATGGCCGACGCGCAGAATGTCGGGCCGATGCTGCTGGGCGCCGCGCGTCCCGTGCACATCGTCACCCCGTCGGTGACGACGCGCGGTCTGGTCAACATGACGGCGGTGGCGGTGGTCGACGCCCAACTCGCCGCCCCGGTCAACGCCGCCCCGCGTCCCCCGGCGCTGCAGGACGGCGAGGACTGAGCAACCGCGACCGCGGGGCCGGACGGTGCTTGCACCGCTCCGGTCCCGCGGGCCACTCTGCCGGGATGAGTCCCGACGATGTCTCCCGCAATGACCTCCCCGGTCTGACGGCCCAGGCCGCCCGCCATCACGCCCAGGGACAGCTGGCCGAGGCGGTGACCGCCTACATCGACGCCTTGCGGCTGGACCGCCGCAACCCGGTGCTGCTGTACGGCTTCGGGCTGGTGCTGCGCGATCTCGGGCAGGTGGAAGGGGCGGCCACATGCTTCGAAGCGGCCTTCGCTCTTGATCCCGCATGCGTGGACGCGGCCGACAGCCTGGGCACGCTCCGCGCCGGGCAGGGCCGTTTCGCCGAGGCCGAAGCCTGCCACCGCGCCGCTCTGGCCCGCGGCGCCGACCGGGCGACGTTTTGGAACAATCTGGCCAACGCGCTGAGCCGGCAAGGCCGGGCTGCAGCGGCCCTTGCGGCGTGGCAACGCGCCGTGCTGTTCGACCCGGCCTTGCCGGAGGGGCTGTCCAACCTCGGCGGCGGGTTGCGCGACGCGGAGCGGCTGGACGAGGCCGAGCGGGCCCACCGCCGTGCCCTGCGGCTGACACCGGACAAGCCGCAGGCCAACAACAATTTCGGCCACGCGCTGCAGGCGCGGCTCCGCCACGCGGAAGCGGCCCGCTGGTTCCGCCGCGCCCTGGCGCTCGATCCCGGCTATGCGGCGGCCTTGTGCAATCTCGGTCTGGCGGTGCAGCGCCTGGGCGACAGGGCGTGGGCGGACCGTCTGTACGGGCGGGCGCTGCGCGTGAGTCCCGGTCTGGCGCTGGCGCATTTCAACCGCGGCCTGCTGCGGCTGGAGCGCGGCGAGCTGGCGGAGGGCTGGGCCGGCTATGGCTGGCGCTTCGCGTCCGGTCAGGCGGGCGGGGCGCGTCAGCCGCGGATGCCCGCGTGGCGCGGCGAGGATCTGGCGGGGAAGCGTCTGCTGATCTGGGGTGAGCAGGGGGTGGGCGACACCATCCTGTTTTCCTCCCTCTGCGCGGAGGCCATCGCCCGCGCGCGCTCCGTGGTGATCGAGACCGACCGGCGGCTGGTGCCCCTGTTCGCCCGCTCCTTCCCCGCCGCGCTGGTCCGTCCCCAACGGAGCGACGCGGGCGGCGTGCCCGATTGCGACCTGCACACGCCCATCGGCTCCCTGGCGCGGGTCTTTCGCCGCGACCTGTCCACCTTCGCCGGTGCCGCCGGCGGTTGGCTGGTCCCCGACCCGGTTCGGGTGGCGGTCTGGCGGGAGCGTGTGGCGGTGCTCGGCCCCGGCCTTCGCGTGGGGATCGGCTGGCGCAGCGCGCTGATGACCGAATCGCGCCGCGCCGCCTACAGCCGGCTCGACCAGTGGGGCGCGCTGTTCGCCGTGCCGGGTCTGGTCTTTGTCAACCTCCAGTATGGTGCGTGCGAGGCCGAGCGGATCGCGGCGGAGGCGCGGTTCGGAGTCGCCATCCATCGCTGGGACGATCTCGACCTGACCGACGACTTCGACGGGACGGCGGCGCTGATGGCGAATCTGGATCTGGTGATCGCGCCGGCCACGGCGGTGGGGGAGCTGGCGGCGGCGCTCGGCGTGCCGGTCTGGCGCTTCGGCGGGCGGGACTGGACCCAGCTCGGCAGCGCGGTGCGTCCTTGGTTCCCGGCACAGCGCCTGTTCCAGCCACGACATAGGGAGGACGTCTTTGACGTGTTGAACCGCATGGCGGAACAACTCCGTCGACGCCCTATCTGAAATTTCAGCGAAAAACAATTCGCAACTTTACATGCTTTGCGGTAACGTGATGATCGAGCGATCCATTCGCGCTTCCCCGTTCGGGAGGAGCGCCTGATGGGAGGGGGTGTCATGTCAGACGCAATGGCCGGCGTTGGTCAGATGGTTGCGGACCTCAACAAGTCCGTGTCCGCTGCCGTCGAGCGCCTGAACGCCCAGCGCGAGGCCGAGGCCGCCGCCGCCGGGAACGTTCAGGAATTCCGCAAGGACGTCCGCAAGTCCTCCGTCAACACCCCGGGTTTCGCCACGGACATGGGCGTTCTCGCCAAGAATGTGACCCGCCTGAACGTGGTCGGTGCGCTGGGCGCCGATGATCCCGTCGACTTCTACAAGTTCCGCGTGACCACCAAGGGCGAGGTGACGCTGGGTCAGGTGGGCGACGAGGGGCTGCGCGTCCAGGTGATGTCCAAGTTCGGCACGGTGCTGGCCGACAGCGACAAGAGCGCCGGAAAGAATTATGACGCCTTCAAGAGCATGATGCAGGGCGAGTACGAACTCGACCGCGGTGACTACACGCTGCGCCTGACGCGCGAGAAGGGGCAGTCGCCGAAGGACACCAAGAACTACGCCATCCAGCTCGGCATGGGCAAATACACCCAGGATTACGACACGGTCGCCAAGGCGCCGAAGAAGGGCGAAAGCCCGTTCAACCTCTCCACCGGCCAGCAGGCCATGCTGGACGGGCTGAGTCAGGCGGCGGCGAGCCTGAATTCCATTCCGACCGGCCAGTCCGGCACGCAAAAGCTGATGGGCAGCTTCAACCTGTTCGTCTGACCAAATCCAATCCCCGCCGAACCACCGAGCCCTTTCCCCACCCACGGGGGAAGGGCTTTTTCCATCCGGGGTCCCCGGCCCACCCCGGTCGGCGCTCCTCCGCCGGCGCAAGCCGCATTCGGCGGACCTTTCGCCCGTGGGAAATGTTAAGCCAACGCTATGACCGCATTGCACCACCCGATCCTGCTCTGCCACGACTGCGGCGCGCCGCACGTCCTGCCGCCGGCCATGCCCGGCCATCGCGCCGAATGCCACCGCTGCGGGGCGGTGCTGCGCCATTTCCGGACCGGCGGGCTGGGGCATGCGGTGGCCCTGGCCATCGCCTCGGTGATCCTGTTCGTCACCGCCAACCTGTTCCCGATCCTGACCTTCGAACTGGAGGGGCGGGCGCAGACGGCGACCCTGCTCAGCGGCTCGGTGGCGCTGTGGGATGGCGGCTACGAGGCGCTGGGCGTCCTGGTCTTCTTCGTGCTGTTCCTGGCGCCGCTGGCGCAAGTGCTCGGCACGCTCTACGTCGTGATGCCGCTCGCCGCCGGGCGGACGGCCGCGCCTGGCGCGGCCTGGACCTTCCGGACGGTGGCGCGGCTTCGCCGCTGGGCGATGGCGGAGGTCTTCCTGCTCGGCCTGATCGTCGCCTATGTGAAGCTGTCCGATCTGGCGGAACTGGAGCCGGGGGTGTCGCTGGCCGCCCTGGTCGCCTTTATCCTGGTGCAGGTGTGGGGGGAGGCGTCGCTCAGCCCCTTCGAGGTGTGGGAGCGGATCGCCCCGCAGACCCGCGTCGCCCAGGCGGCCAACGCGGATCCGGAGCGGCTGACCGCCTGCCACGACTGCCATCAGGTGGTGGCGGGATCGCAGGGCGCCTGCCCGCGCTGCGGCGCCCGGCTGCACCACCGCAAGCCGAACAGCCTGCCACGCGGCTGGGCGCTGATCTCCGCGGCGACGATCCTCTACATTCCGGCGAACCTGCTGCCGATCATGACGGTGGTCTATTTCGGCGCCGGCCAGCCCGACACCATCCTGTCCGGTGTGGAGGCGCTGATCGCGGCGGAGATGTGGCCGGTGGCCCTGCTGGTCTTCTTCGCGAGCATCACCGTGCCGGTGCTGAAGCTGATCGGGCTGGCCTATCTGCTGTGGACGGTGCAGCGGGGGTCCCCGAAGCGGCGGCGCGACCGCACGCGGCTCTACCGCCTGATCGAAGGAGTCGGGCGCTGGTCGATGGTGGACATCTTCATGATCTCGCTTCTGGCGGCGTTGGTGCAGTTGGGGGCCATCGCCACCATCCACGCGGAACTGGGCGCCGTCGCCTTCGCCGCGGTCGTCATCATCACCATGTTGGCGTCGGAGTCCTTCGACCCGCGGCTGATCTGGGATGCGCCGCCCCGGCGGGCGCAGCGGCAGGATTCCTCTATGATTGATGGCCATGACTGATCCGAACCCCACGGTGGAACCGGCCAGCCCGGTGATCCGCCGCCGTCGCGGCCTGCCGCTGATCTGGCTGGTGCCGCTGGTCGCCGCGCTGATCGGCGGCTGGCTGGCCTGGAAGACGCTGAACGAGCGCGGCCCGACCATCACCATCACCTTCGACACGGCGGAAGGGCTGGAGCCGGGCAAGACCCGCGTGCGCTACCGCGACGTCGATGTCGGGACGGTGCAGGGGGTGGCGGTCTCGCCCGACCTGGCGAACGTCATCGTCTCCGTGCGCATGGTGAAGGGCGCCGCCTCCTATCTCAACGACCGGACGAGCTTCTGGGTGGTCAAGCCGCGGCTGGGCTTCGGCGGCGTGTCGGGCCTCGGCACGCTGATTTCGGGCGCCTACATCGGCATGGACCCGGGGACCGGCAACGGCGAGGCGCTGACCGCCTTCCGGGGCCTGGAGGAGCCGCCGCTGATCCGGTCCAGCTCGCCGGGGCGGCGCTTCGCGCTTCGCGCCGACCGGCTGGGCGGGCTGGGGCCGGGGGCACCGATCTACTACCGCGGCATCCAGGTCGGTGAGGTTGTCGGCTACGAATTCTCCCAGGACTGGCAGTCGCTGACCATCCCGATCTTCATCCACGCACCCTACGACCGGATCGTCCGGCCCAACACCCGCTTCTGGAACGCCAGCGGCCTGTCGGTGTCCATCGGGCCGGAGGGGCCGACGGTGGCGCTGGAATCGCTGCAATCGCTGGCGACCGGCGGCGTATCCTTCGAGACTCCCGGCCTCGGCGGCCCGGGCGACAGCGGCGAGATCGCGGCGGAGGGCACGGATTTCCCCCTCTACGAGAGCCGCAACGCCGCCAGCGACGCCCGCTTCACCCGGCGGGTGCCCTTCCTGGTGCATTTCGACGGGTCGGTGCGCGGGCTGCATCCGGGGTCCGCGGTGGAGTTCCGCGGCATCCGGGTGGGCGAGGTGACCGACATTCGCCTCGACGTGGACCCGGTGACCGGCGAGGCCCGCATTCCGGTGACACTGAACATCGAGCCGGAGCGGCTGGGCAGCGACCTGCCGGCGGCGCATGACACCGACACCGCCTATGCCCGCATGAAGACGCTGGTGGAGCAGGGGCTGCGGGCGCAGTTGCGCACCGGCAACCTGCTGACCGGTGAACTGATCGTGACGCTCGACCTGTTCCCGGATGCGCCAAATGAAACACTGGTCCGTGGCGGTCCCTACCCGGAACTGCCCTCCCAGCCCAACGTGCTCGACACGGCGACCAAGACCGCCACCGATCTGATGAACGAGCTGGCCCGCGCGCCCATCGCCGAAACGGTGGTGGAGCTGCGCTCGACCATCCAGAAGGCCGGCGCCCTGATCGGCTCGCCGGAGATCGCGCAGGCCGTCGGCTCGCTCAGCCGGTCGCTCGCCGAACTGGAAAAGACGACGCAGGCGCTGGGCAGCGAGGGCGAGCCGACCATCCGCGCCCTGCGCGACGTGGCGGAAAACACCTCCAAGCTGGTCCGGCAGGCCGAGAAGACGCTCAGCAGCGCGGACGGGCTGGTCAACTCGTCCCGCCCCGCGGTCAGCGACCTGCAGGGGCTGGTGCGCGAACTGACCGCCGCGGCCCGCTCGATCCGCGGCCTGACCGACTATCTCGAACGCCATCCCGAAGCCCTGATCCGGGGCAAACGCGGTTGAGGATTCCCATGGCTCCGATTGCTCATGCCCGCCGTCTCCTGCTGTGCGCCGCCGCCGTGGCTCTGCTGGCCGCCTGCAGCACGCCGCCCAGCCGCTTCTACCATCTGGAGGCCGCCGCGCCGGACGCCGCCCCGCCGAGCGCTGCTCCGTTGCGGAGCGGCGAGGCGCAGCGGCGGGTCATCGGGCTGGAAGGCGTGAAGGTTCCCGGCTATCTCGACCGGTCGGAGCTGGTGATGCGGGCGCCGGGCAACCGGCTGGTCGTCCGGGAGTTCGACCGCTGGGGCGGCCCCCTCGACGAGATGGTGACCCGTACGCTGCTGCGGAATCTGGAAACGGACCTGCCGGGGACGGAGGTCGTCGGCCTGCCGCTTCAGCGCGACTTCCCGCTGTCCCAGGTGGTGGAGGTGACGCTGGACCGCTTCGACGCGGCGGAGGACGGGCCGGCGGTTCTGGAGGCGCGCTGGCGCGTCTTCGACCAAGGGGGCGACCGGCTGCGCCGTCTGGGGCACACCGCGGCGCAGGAGCCGGTGAACGCCGCCGGCGATCCCGGCTCCGTCGCCGACGCCCTCAGCCGCACCCTGGCTCGCTTGGCGCAAGATATTGCAAGCGCGCTGCGCTGATCTGAACCGTCTGTTTTAAAACCGGCGATCCGAATGAAAATATTTGGTTTCTGGTAGATTGTCTCAAATGCCGCGACGCAAAAACGGCGCGTTTCTTCAGCTTTTGTGACAGGACGTGCCTTGGATGGTGCCCTGCGTATTTCGCAGGGATTGATTGATTGGGATCAATGAGGCTGGGGAGCTTTGGGCGCCTACTGATCGGGCAAGCGCGATGCTTGGCCGGGCGGTTCGCCCGGTTCGGCGCCGCGCAACGTGGCGCGGCCCCCGCCGGGGAGGGCAGGGACCGCCGCAGACAAACAGAGGCGCGTCATGGATTCCCTGATGTTCGAACCGAAAATCCCCGTTGCCGAAGCCGAGACGCCGGACCCCTGGCGCGGTTTCGCGCCCGGTTCCTGGCGGACCACGGTCGATCTGCGCGATTTCATCGTGAAGAACGTCCGCCCCTACGGCGGCGACGGCAGTTTCCTCTCCCCGGCCAGCGACCGCACCCTGTCGCTGTGGAACAAGGTGCGCGATCTCCTGAAGGAGGAGCGCGCGGCCAAGGGCGGCGTTCTCGACGCCGACACGGAACTGGTGTCTTCCATCGTCAGCCACGCCCCCGGCTACATCGACCGGGAGCTTGAGGTCATCGTCGGGCTTCAGACGGACAAGCCGCTGAAGCGGTCGATCATGCCCTTCGGCGGCTGGCGGATGGTCAAGACGGGCCTGGAGGCCTATGGCTTCAAGCCCTCACCCAAGCTGGACGACGTGTTCCCGGCGCTGCGCAAGACGCACAACGACGGCGTCTTCGATGTCTACACCGACGAAATGCTGCGCTGCCGCAAGTCGGGCGTCATCACCGGCCTGCCGGACGCCTACGGCCGCGGGCGCATCATCGGTGACTACCGCCGGCTGGCGCTCTACGGCGCCGATTTCCTGATCGCCGACAAGAAGGCCCAGTACAAGAGCCTGGAAGTCGACCGCATCGACGAGAACACGCTGCGCCTGCGCGAGGAGATCACCGAGCAGATCCGTGCGCTCCGCGACCTCGTGTCGATGGCGGCGTCCTACGGCTTCGACGTGACCCGCCCGGCGACCAACGCCTTCGAGGCGGTGCAGTGGACCTACCTCGCCTATCTGGCCGCGGTGAAGGAGGCCAACGGGGCGGCGATGTCGCTCGGCCGTGTGTCGAGCTTCCTCGACGTCTACATCGAGCGCGACCTGCGCGAAGGCCGCCTGGACGAGGCGGGTGCTCAGGAGTTGATCGACCAGTTCGTCATCAAGCTGCGGATGGTGCGTTTCCTGCGCACGCCGGAATACGACCAGCTCTTCTCGGGCGACCCGACCTGGGTGACGGAATGCATCGGCGGCATGGCGCTCGACGGGCGTACGCTGGTGACCAAGGGCAGCTTCCGCATGCTGCACACGCTCCAGAATCTCGGCCCCGCACCGGAGCCGAACCTGACCGTGCTGTGGTCGGAAAGCCTGCCGGAGGGCTTCAAGAAATTCTGCGCCGAAACGTCGATCAAGACCTGCTCGGTGCAGTACGAGAACGACGACCTGATGC